>CAYSNA010000127.1:0-12979 GCA_964432185.1 uncultured Cytophagia bacterium | reverse complement strand
GCATCCGCGCACAAAAGAAAACTCATCAATAACCTGAGTGGCACATTCACAAATCCTGACAAAAATTGCCACCTATTTGCCACCGCAGTTAACCACTAACAAAAAAGCCCTCGTTTGAGGGCTTTTAAGTATCTGTCTTTTTATGGTGCCGAGGGCGGGAATCGAACCCGCATGGACCGAAGCCCGCTGGATTTTGAGTCCAGTGCGTCTACCAATTTCACCACCTCGGCGAGCGGTTTTAAATAACGGCTGAAAATATAGCTAAATCGAATTCGAATGTCAAGCGAAAGTTGAGTTCATCTGAATTAAAAATCTCTTGTACTCTGAAAAAATGTTGGAGAAAAAGCGGCTATCCGATTGTTAAATACTACTGATAAAATTGATGAATTTCAAAAAAATCATTAAAAACGAAGCATCATTCCTTGTGTCGTTTTGTGTCATGAGGTATTGAGGTATGCCGGTATTCAACTCAAAAATTTCATCTTTTTTCCTTGTCATTCTTCTTGGATTCGCACAGGCGCAGGATGCACTGTTGGAAACAACAAATGATGATTCGGCGCATGTAAAGGAAGAAGGGCCGGACAGCATTCGCCTTTTTCGCCCACCACCTCCGAAAAAGTTGAAATCCTATGACATCCATATGACCGAGTATATGATGAAAGCCAATTTGGGGCGGTTGTCGCATTATGCGCAGGGGAGCTATTTAAATCCCATTTATACTTTGGATGAATTGTTTATACAGGCAAATATGTTTCCGGAGAGCATCAAAAATAAAATGTTTGGGCTGGCGCTTCTCGGGGGGACAGCACAGGAAGTTTTCCGTCATACGCGCAAGTTTCTTTTTCAACAAAATATTCGTTTTGTCTATCCAAATCTTTACGGCCTCAATCTGACGCATCCGGTGCAGCCGCTCAATATGCGCCTGCATTTTCGTGCCATGTCGCTGTACGATCGCTATTATATGCTCAATATTAAGGAGGGACTTTTATACCTCTATTATCGTGAGACGCCCATCGTTTATCAACGGGGGATTAACTATAAAATCTACAAACGATGGCGGCTGTTTGCCCAGCGCGCGGAATATCGAACCACCGCCTACAACGGCTTTGGTTTGTCGCATTCAACAAAAAAGGTGTTTTTCTATGCCGTGTATTCACAAAACGTAGATCAACCGCAATACAGCCGCGCTTATCTCTACGTCAATATCCATTTTGATCGATAATTCCCTTGTAATTCAGCTCTGCATTCTTTAAAATTAAAGCATTATTTCCATTCATGCCCATTCAACTTTTGGAGATGGATTTCATGAAAGTTTTGATGCTTTTTATTTTATTATTCGCGATGATGGTGGCCGCGCAAGAAAATGTCCTGCGCAACGGTGAGTTCGATGAGGGACGTCGCTCATGGACGATTAAAAACTTTAACGATGCCGAAATTGAATTTGATTATCCGACCGACTCGCTGATGTCCGGCCCGGCGTCGTGCCGAATTCAAATTACAAAAGGCGGCAGCCCAACCGATGTGCTCGCCTATCAAGCTGTGACGCTCACCGAAGGTGCGCTTTTTCATATCAGTTTTATGGCGATGGCCAATGTGCCGCACACCATCCTGGTCCGGTTTCAAGAGTCTGATATTTTGGACAGAAACTTCTGGTCCACGGACACATTGACGCTGACCGATACCCCGCAGCACTTTGGTCCCTACACCTTTAAAAGCGGCGTCAATGCGAACAACCGTTTGCAGTTTGTTTTGGGTGGCCAGGATAACGTGACTGTCCGCCTGGATTCCATTTGGGTAACGAAAGATGAAATTCCCGGTTATGTGAAAACGGTAGATAAATTTTTAAAGCGCGAACACTCGTTTGACAGCACCACATTGCCGTATCGTTTATGTCTGCCGGATTTTTATGATTCTACGCGAGTCTACCCGCTGGTGCTGGCTCTGCATGGCGCGGGAGAACGCGGCACGGATAATCAAATTCATATTGATGTGCATCGCCTGGCGACCAGTTGGGCGGATAGCGCCAATCAGAAAAATTATCCCTGTTTTGTGGTGGCGCCGCAGTGTCCTGTTGATAACCGTTGGGCCGATGCCGATTGGGCGCCGGGCTTTCATCGGATTATGGAGATTGGCGAGAGCAATGAAGTTCGCACGGTTATGGATTTGATCGATTCGCTCATTGAAGAATTTTCTGTTGATACCAACCGATTGTACATCACCGGTCTGTCCATGGGCGGCCAGGGCACATGGGATATTCTGGCGCGCTATCCCGCCAAATTTGCCGCGGCGGTGCCGATGAGCGGCGGCGGTGATTCCACGCGCGCGCTGCAGACAAAACATATCCCCAAATGGATTTTCCATGGTGAAAAGGATACAACCGTGCCGGTCAGTGCGTCGCGGCAAATGGTTGAAGCCTACGAAAACCAGGGCCTCACCGCGTATTATACCCATTGCAAAGAGGGTGACTGCACCGGTATGACCTACGATGAGATTGCCGAGGCCCTGGCGAACGATGCGCGTTTGCTCTACACCGAATGGCAGGGCGCCGGACACGTGATGTGGGCGCAGTCGTTTGATTTTCCACTTTTGTTCCCGTGGGTGTTTTCCCAGAGTAAAGAAACGAATCCGGAACCTACGGCCATCAGTGCCCTATATGATCGACCGGTAAAGTCATTTGACTTGCTGCAAAATTATCCAAATCCGTTTAATCCCGCGACAACGATTGCCTTCCGCCTTTATCAGGCCGACGATGTAAAAATTGAATTGTTCAATATTCGCGGTCAACGACTCCGTGTGCTGCTGGATGAAAAACAGGAGGCCGGGGAGCATCATCTCTCCTTTGATGCGCGGACACTGCCGAGCGGTGTCTACATCTATCAAATGACCGGCGGGGAGTTCGTCGAGAGCCGCGTAATGACGCTGCAAAAATAGAATGGAAAATAGAGTGGGGGAAGGGGGAGAAGACAGAGTTGGAACTCTGAGATCCGCGATCGCCAATCTCCATCCTCGATGATTTTATTTCAGATTGGAGATTGGCGACCTCGGATATTTATATCCCGGCAATACGATGGATTTTCCGTACCACTTTTTCCGCATCGTGATTTGCCCGCACCCACTCTCGTCCGCGTTCGCCAACAACCCGACGCAGCTCCGCATCTCGAATGAGCGGAATGATCTGTTCCGCCGTATTTTCCGCATTGATATCGATGAACGCGTGATCGGGATAGAGGTCAGCAAATCCCGGCGCTAAACATGAACAGGCGGGAATGGCCATCGCCATGGCTTCGAGCGAGTTGATGCCGTAGCCTAGGTCGCCAATCTGATCCACAAAAATATCACACGCCTGCTTTCGGGCCAGCGCCTCCTTGTAGGGTAATCTTTCGATAAGTTCAATGCGAACATGAAAATCTTTGGCCAGTTGCTGCAAAATCGGAATGATGATGTCGCTGCCTTTGGCCGCCCGATTCGTCGGCGCATGCCCGATGATAACCGGTTTTGAATTGTCATGATGCTCGTGCGCTTGAAACCGGTTTGCATCAAACGGGAAAAAAACGTGCTGAATGTTGGGGTGCAGCGTAAGGTGATCAAACTCGACGGTCAGGTTTGCCTGAGACAGTTTGTCAATCTTTTCAATCACGCCGCGGGTGCGCAAATCGCTGCCCGTATAACAGCAGATTATTTTTTTGCCGCGCGCGTGCATCTCCTCAATAAAAGAGGCGTCCCGATACAATCCCAGGCCGCCGTCGAGTTGATAGACATCAAATTCATCGAGCTGATATTTTTTTATGGCCTGCCGAATCCGCGGCCGCCACAACCGATCACGCCAATTAACCAATAATTTTTCGGACAACGAATGCGGCCGCCAAACAATCGGGATGCTGTCTGGCTGCGGTGCTCGATTCACCACAGTTAATTTTTGCGGATTGGAGACCAGCTTTTTAATCATTTTTGTTGGCGCAAAGTCTATGAACGGCAGATTCAGACAGATGTCCTGAAAATAATTGCGCGGATCCGCAAACAACGTCACCAGGCGGCTATCGTAGCCGAGCTGTCGTTCCGTTTGCACAAATTGTCCGGGAACCCCGGATGTGTTGGCCGGCGCAATATGAAGGATGCGTGGTGGTGTGGGCATATCGAGTACCGTAGTCTATCAAACTCTAACGTCTGTTGATGATAATTTAGCATATCCTCAGGCAAAGAAAAGAACTATTCGTACTTGACGAAAAAAGTCAGTCAATTTTGAAAATGCAATTTGCTTTTTAACAGAAATATTCTTACAGTCTCACACGTGTGAAAAATGGTTGTAGACAAATATCATCAAATCTGTTGTCTGAGAATTTTCTTGATTCTCGAACCGCAAGTCGGTATATTGATCTCAATCGTTTTCGTAATTAATCGTTTATTTTAGAGCTGGAGCATTCGATGGAACTTGGACGCGTCGAGGGCACTGTTGTTTCAACCGCAAAGGTGGACCGCCTGAAAGGCTACAAGCTTTTGCTGGTCAACTTGGTTGGTCCGGATATCAAACCGACGTCTAATTATCTGGTCGCTGTTGATAGCGTCGGCGCCGGCAAGGGTGAGGTCGTTATCCTGGTGCGAGGCAGTTCGGCTCGACAAACCAAAACGCTGCAAAGTGTACCGACCGATACCAGTATCATTGCGATCGTCGATTCGATCGAGCTGAACGGCAAAGTTGTTTTTGACAAAGCGGATGGCCAATAATGCGCCTCGGTCGTGTGATAGGCAAAGTGTGGGCCACGGTCAAGGATGACCAGTTGGATGGCATCAAACTGGCGATTATGGACGTTATTGACGAACAGCAAAAAGCCACGGGCACGACGTTCATTGCCGCGGATACGATCGGCACACGCGATGGCGACATTGTGTTCTGGGTTGGCGGCGGCGAGGCAACGCGCCCGTTCGCTGACCGGAACATCCCGAGCGATGTGACAATAATTGGTCTTGTCGATTCTTTGGATCTGTGAAAGAGACGCGAGTTATCGCGGAAATGTGAAATGATTCTCGCAAAAGTGATTGGCAGCGTGGTTTCAACTGTAAAGCATGGCTGCTATGAAAATAGAAAATTGATGCTGGTGAAACCGGTTTCTCCCAAAAATGAAATCGGCAAAGGCGCGCTTGTGGCCGTCGATCTCGTCGGTGCCGGCAAGGGCGATGTCGTGCTCGTCGCCTCTGAAGGGCGCGCGGCCGAGGAGTTGATGAGCCTTTCGTGCCGCATGCCGGTGCGTTCGCTGATCGTCGGCATCGTGGACAATATTGACGGGGTGGAGGTCTGATGTCGGATTCGGATTTTGCGCAACTGGTTGAAAAAATCGTCACCCGCGTGATGCAGCGCATCCAGGCGGATGATCAGCTGGCCGCCCTTGTGAAAAGTAAAGACATCGATAAAACGAAATGGGCGCGGACCTGCTCCACCTATCGGCATGAAGATGACAAAAGCGAGTCCCCCAAGCCGATGAAACCTGTTGTGCCGGTAAACGACAAACCACCTGCACCATCAAAAAAATTATATACGGAACGCGATATTGTCGAATTGGCCAAAGCCGGCCACAAAGAGCTGGTCATTTCAAAAGGTACAATCCTGACGCCCTCGGCCAAAGATGCGGCAGCCGGCAAAGGCATTGTCCTCAAACAACACCATTAAATCATTTTACTTGTCATTGAAATTCGTCGTGCGAAACTGAATATATGTCTCTGGTTGATAACGTAAAAAATGCCGGTGTGGTTGGCGCCGGCGGCGCGGGCTTTCCGACGCACGTCAAACTTGCGGCGCAGGTTGAGTGGTATCTGGCGAACGGCGCCGAGTGCGAACCGCTCATGCACAAAGATCGCGAGCTGATGACCCATTTTGCCGCCGAGTTCGTTTACGGGCTGCAACTGGCCGCCAAACAAACGGGTCATGCAAAAGCGGCGATCGGCATCAAAAAGAAAAATGAACATGCCATTGCGGCCTTGAAAAATGTCTGTGACGGCACCAACGTCGAGCTGCATTATTTTGATGATTATTATCCCGCCGGTGACGAATACGAAATCGTCCACACGATTACCGGACGGCTCATCCCGCCGCAGGGGCTGCCTTTGGATGTCGGCTGCGTCGTCAATAATGTCGAAACGCTGTACAATATTTTTCAGGCGGAGCACGGGATTCCCGTTACGCACACTTTTATGACCATCACCGGGCTGGTTAAAAATCCGCTGACAACCTGGGTGCCTGTTGGTATGCGCATCAAGGACGTACTTGAACTGGCCGGCGGTACGACAATTGACAATTTTGCCGTGATGGAAAGCGGTTTGATGATGGGGAAATATATCGCTGACCTGAACAAACCGGTCACCAAAACCACCGGCGGCCTGATTGTTTTGCCGAGTGATCATAACCTCATTTGCCGTTATACCAAAACCGAAAAACAAATGGCGCGCATCGGCCATTCGGCTTGCGACCAGTGCAGTTACTGCACCGAATTGTGTCCGCGTTATCTGCTCGGCTACGATGTGCAGCCGCACCTGGTCATGCGCAGTCTCGGTTTTTCGAAAATGGGATCCGAACTCTGGAACACCTACGCGCAGCTTTGTTGTCAGTGCGGATTGTGTACCCTCTACGCCTGCCCCGAGGCGCTATATCCGCGCGAGGCATGCGTGAGCGGTATGACCAGCCTGCGCGCTATTGGTAAAGGCAAATGGGAGGGCCCGCGCGAGGTGAAAAAACATGCGATCAAAGATGTTCGTCGCGTGCCGGTCAAAAAACTGATGACGCGTCTTGGCGTGCGGCGGTACGAGGCCGAGGCTGAGTTTGTCAAGATGGATATTCAACCTGCCGCTGTCTATATTCCGCTGAAGCAACACGTCGGCGCTCCGGCGGTTCCGGTTGTCAAACCGGGCGACTCGGTGGACAAAGGACAACTCGTCGGCACAATTCCCGAGAACCAACTGGGCGCCAATGTTCACGCGAGTATTTCGGGACGGGTGTCGGCTGTTCAAAGTGATATGATCGTTATTGAGGCATAGATGAAAACAGATTCCATTGGGCTTTTAGAATTAAACAGCATTGCCGCCGGTGTACAGGTTGTGGATGCGATGCTGAAAGCGGCGAATGTTGAGCTGATTTTGGCGCGCACGATTTGCTCCGGCAAATATCTCATCATCGTGACCGGCGATGTGGCGGCGGTCACGGCCAGTGTCGACTCCGGCGAACATTTGGTGGAAGGCTCGGTCATCGATACCTGCGTCATCCCGCGCGTGCATCCCGATATTTTGCCCGCGGTCTCCGGCATCAGTCATGTGTTCGAGATAAAATCGCTCGGCATTATTGAATCCTTTTCCGTCGGTTCTTTACTGGAAGCGGCGGATGTGGCTGCCAAAGCCGCCAATGTGGAAATTGTTGAAATCCGCCTCGCCATGGCGCTCGGCGGCAAAGCGTTCGTCACGCTTACTGGCGATATTTCCGCGGTGCGT
Source organism: uncultured Cytophagia bacterium (assembly GCA_964432185.1). Classification (GTDB taxonomy): domain Bacteria; phylum Zhuqueibacterota; class Zhuqueibacteria; order Residuimicrobiales; family Krinioviventaceae; genus Kriniovivens. Next base: position 5,509 of record CAYSNA010000127.1, on the reverse strand, counting down.
TCCGCCGTGGATGCCGGCGCCGAGCTGGTGGCAAAAAAGGGCCTGCTGGTGAATAAAGCGGTCATTCCAAAACCCGAACCCGGATTGTATAAGGATTATATTTAACAGAGAGATGGAAGATGAGTTCCGTATCCCCGGAAATAATCAGCAAAATTGAGCGTATCGTCCGCGAGGTAATTGACGAGATCATGCCGCCATTTGGCGACCGTACCGTGCCGATTGGTATTTCGGCGCGGCACATGCATATCACGCCGGAGCATTTGGAGATTCTTTTTGGCCCCGGTAAAAAGCTGACCAAATTGAAAGATCTGACGCAGCCCGGAGAATTTGCCGCCAACGAGACCGTAGCGGTTATGGGACCGAACCGTCGCATCTTTGGCGCGGTTCGCATTCTTGGGCCGGTGCGTCCGCATTCGCAAATCGAGTTATCCTATACAGACGGCATCTTTCTCGGCCTCGATTTACCACACCGTCTTTCCGGCGATATCAAGGGATCGGCGCCGATCACCGTCATCGGTCCGGCCGGCTCTATCCGGCTGCATGAAGGCGTCATCCGCGCCATGCGTCATGTGCACATGAATCCACAGGATGCGCAACGACTTGGTTTAAAAGAGGGTGATAAAATCAAGGTCAAGGTTCACGGTGCGGCAAGCATCACTTTTAATGATGTGGTCGTGCGTATCAAAGAAGGTCTGATTTTGCAGATGCATGTCGACACCGACGAAGCCAACGGCGCCGGTCTGGATGCGCAAAATGCCTTTGGCGAAATGATTATCGATGAATAAAAAATTTGATTTTTAATAGAGAACTAGCCGGATTTAAGAATGGATGAAAAATTAATATCGGCCATCGTAAATGAAGTTTTAAACAGAATAGGCGACAACGGCGGCACACCCGCTCCTGCGCCCGTTTTCTCTGCTCCTGTTGCGGTACCTAATTGGGGCGTTTTTGAGAATATCAAAGACGCCATTGATGCTACAGTCATCGCCCAAAAGCAGTGGGCGGAGATGAAAAAGCGCGATCGCGAAAAAGTCATTGCCGCGTTGCGCCAGGCGATGCACGACAACGCGGATACGTTTGCGCGTATGGCGCGCGACGAAACCGGCATGGGGCGCGTTGAGGATAAAATCGTCAAACATCACAACGCTGCTGATGCGACGCCGGGTACGGAGGATCTTGAGGGAAAATCCTGGACCGGTGATTTTGGACTGGTGTATGAGGACTGGGCGCCCTACGGCGTCATCGCGGCGATCACCCCGTCGACACATCCGATTCCGGTGATGCTCAACAGCATCATCATCATGATCGCCGGCGGCAACGGCGCCGTTTTTAACGTGCACCCGGCGGCGAAAAAAGTTTCCGCCTATGCCATGGAGATTTTCAATAAAACGATTGTGAATGCCGGTGGTCCGGTGAATATCGTCTCCATGGTGAAAGAGCCGACGATGGGCACTATCGATATTCTGTTCAAGGATCATCGCATTCCGATGATCGCCGCGACCGGCGGGCCTCTGGTGGTCGAAGCCGCGTTCAAGGCCGGAAAAAAAGTCATTGCTGCCGGACCGGGAAATCCGCCGGTTCTGGTGGATGAGACGGCCTGCCTTAAACGCGCGGCCAAACGCATTATTGACGGCGCGACATTTGACAACAACATCCTCTGCATCGCCGAAAAGGAAGTTTTTGTCGTCGAAAAGGTCTTTGACGAATTTATGCGCACTTTGCTGGAATTCGGCGCCGTGCAATTAAATTCGCAACAGATCGATGTCCTGGCCGGTCAAGTCTTCAGCACAAAAAATGGCCACATCGTCACCAGCCGCGATTTTATCGGCAAAAATGCCAACGTGCTGGCGCGTGTCGTCGGTTTGAATTTATCGGATGATGTACGTCTTCTTTTTGGCGAAACAACGTTTGATCACCCATTTGTGCAGGAAGAACAGATGATGCCGTTCCTGCCAATCGTCAAAGTCAAAGATGCCAAAGAGGGCATCGAACTTTCAGCGAAGGCGGAGCACGGCTTCAAGCACACGGCGATGATTTATTCGAACAATCTGGATGTCATCACCAAATTTAATAAAGTTTTGGATACGGACATTATTGTGGTGAACGGCGCCAGCTACGCCGGCAACGGCGGCTATGAGGGCGAAGCGTATTTTTCGCACACCATTGCCAGCCCGACCGGCGAGGGTATTTGTACGCCGAGAAATTTTGCCCGCATCCGGCGAACGGCTATTTATAAAAGTTTGCAGATGTTTTGATGGAAAAAATTTTTGAAAAATCAATTTGACAGATTCATCGATATTCTTCGCGCACTTGAAAAGTTCAAAGTCGATTATGTCCTTGTCGGCGGTTTTGCGGTCATTCTTTACGGATTTAATCGACCAACTGAAGATATTGATTTGTTCATAAAACGGATCCCGGAAAATGTTGAAAAACTGCGAAAAGCTCTTCGATCTGTTTTTGATGATGATGCTATCGAAGAAATTGTTTTTGATGATCTCGAAAATTATGCGGTGATACGTTATGGTGCGCCGGATGATTTTCATATTGACATTATCTCGCGAATTGGCGAGGCCTTTTCGTTTGAAGATATCGAATATGAAGAGTTGGAATTAGAGGGCACGAGAATAAAGATTGCCAAACCGGACATTCTCTATCGAATGAAAAAAAATACAATGCGTGAAAAAGATAAAGTCGATCTTTTGTTTTTAAAGAAACTGAAAGAGTATTTGGACAAAAAAAATGCCGATACAAAAGTTTAAAACATTTCAGCAGGCAGAAGAAGCGCTATGGGTGATGCGACCCGATGAGAATTATTATCAAAAAGTATCCGAGCATTGGGAGTTTGCTAATAAAGTTCATCCCCGTTTTTTTCCCCGTGGTGTTTTTAAATTTAAAACCATGACGGAGGCGAATACACATCGTGAAGCGATTGATCTGAAGGTCGCTCTGGAAATATATAAAGAACGATTTGAAAATAAAATAGTGGTCAATAAATAAATCTTAGCTTAGGAGAAATTATCATGGCACAAGAAGCATTAGGTTTGGTTGAAACTCGCGGTTTTATTCCGGCGGTTGAAGCGGCGGACGCAATGATCAAAGCAGCGCACGTAAAACTCGTTGGCAAAGTTCAAGTAGGTAGCGGATTGGTAACGGTCATCGTCACCGGTGATGTGGGCGCCGTAAAGGCTGCCACGGATGCCGGCGCGGCCGCGGCAGAAAAAGTTGGCGAGCTGGTGTCCGTTCACGTCATTCCTCGCCCGCATGATGATACGACCGCTGTCATGGTGTCCGCAAAATAAAAGAACCAACGGAGTTGACCTGTGCAAAAATCATTGTATCAATTAAAAAAAGAGCTGGTCGAAGTTGGCCGCCGAACCTATGAGCGCGGTTACGTGGCGTCGAACGACGGCAACATCTCCGCCCGCGTGGATGATAAAAAAGTGCTCATCACCCCGACGGGCATTTCCAAAGGCTACATGCAGCCCGAGGACATGGTGCTGGTCGATTATGACGGCAATGTGCTGTCGCAAGGCAAGCGGCCGTCCTCCGAGGTGTTTATGCACCTGCGCATTTACAAGGAACGCCCGGATATCAACAGCGTGTGCCACGCGCATCCGATTCATGCCACGGGACACGCGGTGGCCGGCTTGTCACTGGAAAAATGCGTTTTGCCCGAGGTGATTATCGTGCTCGGCGGTGTACCGCTGGTGGAATACGGCGAGCCCGGCACCGACGAATTTTTCGAACCGGTTCTCAAATATTTGCCCAATCACGATGCCTTTTTGCTGGCGAATCACGGCGCGTTGACGATCGGCAAGGATATCCTCAACGCCTATCACAAGATGGAAACGCTTGAACATTTTGCTCACATCAGTTTTGTGGCGCAACAGTTGGGTGGCGTCAAAACACTGCCAAAACCTGATGTGCAGCGACTGATCGATGCGCGCACGCGATATGGTGTGCCGCCAACAGCGGGGTGCCTGACGTGTGATAATCCAAACGGCGAATCGTGTGAAATCTATCAGGGCTCATCCGCGACCACCAATCAAAACGCCTCTTTGAAACCGAATGGCCAGGGTGTGGATCGCGAGGCGCTGGTGAAAATGGTGACCGAGGCTGTCATCCAAAAACTTGGTTAACAATAGTTATCGCAAATGAGCGGAGGCGGACGCGAACGATTTTTCCGGCCGCAGTTCCGGTGATGAAAACGAGTGGTCTGATCTTCGAGCTTTTTGTGATGGCTGAACTTTTTTTGAACGATCTGAAATGCCGTCATGGTGCGTGACGGCATTTTTTATGAGGATTCACAATGAAAATCATCGTCTGCAATATCGGATCGAGCAGTTTCAAATTTCAACTTTTGGATATGACCAGCGAACGGCAGCTCGCACGCGGCTACACCGAGCGCGTCGGACATGACGATGCTTTCATAACCTATGTTGTTGATGGTCATAAAGTGTTCGAAGCCACCCTGCCGGTTCCATCGCATCGGGAAGCCGTCCAACACTGCCTGGATTTTTTGACGCTTTCGGAATTTGCGGTGTTGAGTAGTCTGAACGATCTTGACGGTGTCGGCTTTAAAACAATTCAGGCGGGCGAAAAAAACGGTTCGGTCCTTCTGGATGACGATGTGTTGCAGGCCATGGAGACGTACAAATCGCTCGCCCCGGCGCATAATCCGCCTTATCTCACGGCGATTTATATGTTTCGCGATCTGCTGCCGCATACGCCACTTGTGGGCGTGTTCGAGCCCGGATTTCATGTTAACGTCCCCCGGTATGCGAAAATTTATGGTACGCCGTATGAGTGGATCGAAAAGTACAACGTGGTGCAATATGGCTATCATGGCGCTTCGCATCGATATGTGACGCAGCGAACCGTGGAGGTTCTTGGATTGCCGCCCGACGATCACAAAATCATCACCTGTCATCTCGGCGGCTCATCGTCACTGTGCGCTTTTCAAAACGGCGTCTCTATTGACGTCTCCATGGGCTTTTCCCCGCAAACGGGTCTCATCCAGGGAACGCGCGTCGGCGATATGGATCCCTTTGTTCTGCCCTATATCATGGAGAAGAAAAAAATCAGCCTTGAGCAGGCGTTGAACGAGCTCTCTAAAAATGGCGGACTGGCCGGGCTCTCCGGTATTTCGGCCGATATGCGCGATATTAATGCGGCCATTGCCAAGGGAGATGAACGCGCCAAACTCGCGCGGGATAAATTTATTTACGATATCAAACGCTACATCGGTGAATACATTGTGTTGATGCAGGGCGTGGATGCAATTACGTTCACCGGCGGCATCGGCCAGAAGGATGCTGACTTGAGACGAGAGGTACTTTCTGCGCTCGAATTTCTCGGCTTGAGATTAGATGAAAAGAAAAATGCAGAACATGCGGTTATTGTGTCCAAGGAAATATCAAAAATTAAAGCGCTTGTTTTGGACACGGATGAAGAGATCGTCGTTGCGCGCGAGACGGTCAAGGTGATTCAGGCATCCGCCTAAAGCGTA
>CAYSNA010000126.1:0-13030 GCA_964432185.1 uncultured Cytophagia bacterium | reverse complement strand
GATAGCAAGCTCTATAAGCATCCAGATAATGATGAATATGCCGTCAGCATTTCCAAGAACGATGGTGATGCGCAAATCGGAACCGTTGGACAGGAGCTGGCATCCCCGATTGTTGTATCGGCATCGTATGAAAACGGCACCGTCGCCTCACATATCGAACTTAATTTTTTGGTTGGCAATGAAAGCGGCTCGATTCACGGGCAGTCCTTATATCGTACTCAAACCGATGAATCTGGCAAAGCTGACGTTGTTTGGACGCTCGGAGAAAAGGTCGGTTCACAATCACTTTATGTTTCCTATAAAGACGAGACATTGCAATTTACGGCCACTGCGCAGGCAGAAAAGGCGATCCGAATTGTGGCCGACACCCTGTCGCAACCAAAGTTTCAGGCGGGCAAAAGTTATCCGGTCTCGTGTTATATTTATGATCAATACGGAAATCCGGCTTCTGATCAAACCGTACATTTCTCAATTCTAACTGGATTGGGATCGCTGGACGGCAAACAACATGTATCACTTTCGAGTGATGCTGATGGTCGTGTCGAGGCGATGTGGACGCTCGGCTTGAATCATACCTTTGAAAATGTATTAAGGGCGAGCATCGATTCGGATTCCGTACTCTGGACTCTTGAAACCCTCGAACCACCGCTGCTGACAAACTCGAGTATTTCCGCGCGTGATTCAATCGTTGCGGATGGTGTCGATTCCACCCGCATCGTTGTTCGACTGATGAATGAAAACGATCAGCCGCTGCCGGAGTATCCTCTCAAGATTTTTGTGAGCGGGCAGGATTATGAATTACAACCGTTGTCACACGTCTCCGACGCGCAAGGATATTTTAATGCGATATTAAAGAGTACGTTTTCCGAAAAGAAACAAATTTATGCGGAGGTCCCGAGTATTGGGCCGATCCCGGATACATTGGCGGTTCTTTTTTATGAGCCGATCCCCGAGGGCGTGCATTTGGTAAAATTGTCAAGCATCGACCAAACGATTACAGCCGGGCATCAGCTCGCTGAGCCCATTCGGCTTCAGATCGTTGATCAGGACGCTAATCCCATTTCGGATAAAAAGGTCTTTTTTCACACTTCCAACAACCAGGCTTATTTTCACAGCAGTGATTCCATCTCGGTTAAAAGTGATGCGCAAGGTCACATCAGCGTAATGCCGCACATTGACCCCATTATTCGCCATGAATCTTTTCAAATAACGGCCACGATTCCGGAAGATCCGACACGTCACACATTTCGTATTCACATTGTCCCCGATCGCCCGGACTCTATCTCCTGGCTATCGCAGGATTCGTTGTTTGTCGACCCGGGCGATTCTGTTTTTATAGCCATTCAGCTTTGTGATCAATTTGGCAATAACACGCCAGCAATCAAGGTCAATTTTTCGTCCAATGCGGATGATCGTTTTATCCCCGAATCTACTGTAACGAGCGATTCACTTGGTGTGGCGCGCGTTGCTGTTGTCGCCGGCAAGCCGGTCTCGTGGCACACCATCACGGCCGCTGCCGAAACTCTTTCGGTGAAATATTCTTTTAATGTGCGTTTAATTGAACATCTTGTCAAGATGTCACAGGATACGCTTGTTTTAAAAAATGGTGATGAGCGCGCGCGGTTGCAGGTGAAATGTCTTGATGCATTTGAAACGCCGGTCGCCGATATGACAATTCAGTTCAGTCTCCTGGAGGGAAACGGAAAATTTGAATTGTCACCCGAGCAAAAAACCAATGCTGACGGTCTTGCGGAAATTGTCTGGCTTGCGGATTCACAAACTTCGTTATCCGTCATTCAGGCGGCATCAAAGCACGATTCCGTACTTTTTTATGTCGAGCTTGATATAATTTCAACTGTCAAGAATGCGGTTTTGCCGTCACAATTTGCCCTGGGTGACAATTACCCCAATCCGTTCAATCCGAGAACGACGATTCCATTTTCTGTGCCGCATACATCGCATATTCTCATCGATGTGTACAATGTCCAGGGTCAAAAAGTGCGAACGCTGATCGATAATCAGATCGACGCGGGAGAGCATGTTGTTAATTTTAATATGGTGGATGATGTCGGACGCACCTTGCCGTCCGGTGTTTATTTTTATAAAATGGCGGCCGATGGTTTTGAGGCGCGAAAACGGCTGTTGTTGTTGAAATGAGACGGTAGGTAGACGAAAAAGGTCAGAAGGCCCATCAACAAAAAATGCCCGGTTTTGTCGCCATATGGAAAATGATAAAGCGCCGTAAAAGTGGCGGACAGGTTACCCAAATCTGCCCGCCACCATACGAATGCAACAAACAACGAGATTAGAATGGCACTGGCGAAAACGATGAGCCGTTTCATGCTTTCTTGCCATTCTCCCGAACCATCAGCTTGTACAACACCGGCACGACCACAAGGGTTAAAAAGGTCGATACGAGTAGACCGCCGATGATCGTCCAGCCCATGGGCGCCATGAGCGTGCCGCCAATGAGAGTGAGAGGGAGGAGGCCGCCAACGGTTGTCGCCGTGGTGAGGATGATGGGAATAAAACGCGTTTCGCCGGCTTCTTTCAGGGCGTCGACCATATTTTTGCCTTCGGCGCGCAACTGATTGGTGTAATCGACCAGAATAATCGAATTGTTGACAACAATGCCGACCAGGCTCGTTAGCCCGATGAACGCGGTGAATGAGAACGAGTACCCGGTAATCAACAGCGCCAGCACGGAGCCGATAAACGCCAGCGGAATGGCGCTGAAAACGATCAACGGTTGGGTGTAGGATTTGAACTGCAACACCAGCACCGCAAAAATGCCGACGAGCGCTACGACAATCGCCTGCAACATGCCGCCAAAGGATTCTTCGCGCGATTCCAGCTCGCCGCCAACCGAGTAGCGATAATCTTTCGGCAGGTCGTATGTGTCCAGCTCGGCAATGATTGCTTTGGTGACATCATCCACCGAATAGCCTTCCAAAACATCCGAGGTGATGATGACGGTTCGTTCGAGACTATAATGATTGATCATTTTCGGCGTGGCCTTGAATTCCACCGTCGCAACGCTGCTCAGCGGGATGGCGGCGCCGCGCATGGAGGTGATGTAAATTTGCGCAAAATCCTCCAACGTTGGCTGCGCCTCGTAGGGCAAGCGTACCACAATATCAAACTCCTCACCATCCGGATCGCGGAATTGACTGACCGTTATACCTGCCAGTCCGGCGCGGATCGCTTTATCAATCTCTACCAAAGGAACGCCGAGCATGCCGGCTTTTTCGCGGTTGATTTTGACGTATAGATCCGTTTTTGAGGTCGACAATGGATTGTTGACATTGACCGTGCCCGGGGTGTTGAGAAAAATGTCCTCCACATCGCGGGAAATTTTTTCCAGCACTTCCAAATTATCACCGAGCAGCCGAATGGCAATGGGCGCCACAACGTGTGGCCCCTGTTCAAATTCCTTGACCTCGATTTTGGCGCCGGGATAATGGTCGAATGTCTCGCGAAGCTGGTGCAGCGTGTTGTAAAAATCATTCAACTCGAACTCTTTTAACTGCACAAAAATCTGCGCGTGCGTGCTGCGATCCCGCTTGGGGAAAACATTATAATAAATTCGAGGATTGCCATGCCCGATATTCGCGACTGCATATTTGATATTGTCATAGTTGGCAAGCTCGGCTTCCACATCCCGGGCGACGCGATTGGTCTCCTGGATATTTGTGCCGCTCGGCGTGTTGATGTTGATGATGAACTGCGGCTTTTCCGCCTTGGGAAAAAAACTGACGCCGACGAGCGGAAACAAGGCAAAGCTGGATAGAAAAATCAACACCGCAAGCGCGACAACCAGCACCGGTCGTTTCAGCGCAATATCCAGCGTGCCGCGATATTGCGTTTCAACAAATCTGTCCATCCACTGCCTGACCCGCCGTTTGGATGATTTTTCAACGTTGAGAAATTTGCTCGATAGATAAGGCGTGAATGTCAAAGACAAAAAGAGCGATGCCATCAGCGTATAGACGACGATCAGCGGCATGCTGCGGATAAAATCACCGGTAACATTGTGCATGAGCATCATCGGCACAAACGCCAAAACCGTGGTCACTGTGGCGCTGACGATGGCCCAGCCCACCTGGCTGGTGCCCTGCGCGGCGGCTTCGACGCGGCTGTAGCCGAGCCGCATGAAACGCGCAATGTTATCCGTCACCACAATCGCATTGTCCACCAAAAGACCAAGCGCGATGACCAAGCCGGCGATGGTCATTTGCTGCAAGCCGTAGCCGGACAAATCAATAAATCCAATGCCGATTAAAATGGAGAACGGAATAACCAGAATGACAATGCCGGCGGCGCGAAAACCAACGGCCAGCAGCACCACGAGTCCGACGAGAACGAGGCCCTGCAGCAAATTGCCGAAGAAGGTGTTCAATCGATCCGACACGCTTTCCGTTTGGTCAAAAACATAGTCGAGGCTCATCGTGGCGGGCAATGTTGCGGCAAATTCGTCCACACGACTTTTGACGCCGTCCATCACTTGAAAAATATTGGTATTTTCTTTTTGCTGTACGGTGATGAAAATGGATCGAGTGCCATTCACGCGGGCAAAATATTTGTCGTCTTCATAGGCGAAAAAAACGTCGGCGACATCTTTGAGATAAACCACCTTGCCATCGCCGGCATGCACAACGGTATTATTAATCTGCTCGATAGAGTCGTACGAGCCGGACGTTTGAATGTTGAAGCGTTTCGTATCAATGTCCAGATAACCACCCGGGATGTTCTGGTTGGCCGCCTGAATCGCGCCCATCAACTGGTTCATGGATATTTTGTACGCCGCCATTTTTTCGAGTTTGACGGCGATGCGCACCTGTTGTTGCGGCGCCGCATGAATATCAACCCGACGAACGCCTGCGGCTTTTTCCAACTGCTTTTTAAGATTGTCCGCCTCGTCCTCAAGGCGTCGGTAACTCTCGCTGTCGGACATTAAGGCAATCTGCAAAATGTTCACATCCGTGATGGACCATTTGAACAATTCGAGGTGAGCAATGTCATCTGGCAATTGGTTGCGGATGCTGTTGATTTTTTGCACAAACTCGGCATATTTGTCATCGGGGTCGCTGCCGGAGGTAAATTCGGTCATGATTGTGCCAATGCCGTCTTCGGCTGTGCCTTCCAACGACTTTATATCCTCGATCTCATTGATGACCTCTTCGAGCGGTTCGAGAATGAGCTCTTCAATATCCGCCGGCGTCGCACCCGGATAGATGACAAAAGCGCTGGCGCCGGCCGGTTGAACCGACGGATCCTCGGAACGCGGCATGGTGACAAAGGATACCAGGCCGAGGAGGAACAGTAACGCCACTAGCACAAGCGTAAACTGATGATTCTGTATGGCTAAACGCGGTAAACGCATGTTGAACTCCAATATTGTTTTGTTACGTGCGACTTTTCAGGTTTTGATGACCAATAAAACAGCCGCTTGATCATCGAAAAATTAAAATGAAATTATTGGATGTGTACCGTGTCGCCGGCGCGCAGATAAGCGGCGCCCGCGGTGACAACTTTAGTCACGTTTTCCAAACCGGATGTGATGATAATTCGATCCTTAATAATGGCGCCGGTTGTAACGGGTATTTTTTTCGCCGTATTATCGACAACCGTAAAAACCGCCCCGTCTGAGCCGCGGGCATCCACAAGGGCGGCGAGCGGAATGAGCGTCTGCGCCTCGTTCTGTTGCGGCAGAAATGTCACTCGCGCGACAAATCCCGCTGCCAGCCGGCGACCCTGGGAATCGAGTTGAATTTCCACTTCAAATGTGCCGTTTTGTGGATCGGCCGCCTGCGCCACGCCAGTGATGCGACCGCGAAACTCAACATCCGGATAAACATCGAATTCAACGATAGCCGTATCATCCTGCTGCAGCTGCACGATTTGGCGATCGGCCACACCGACACGAAGCAGCCATTCTTCACGCCCGGAACCAAAATAAAATATCGGCGTGCCCGGACCGACCAGCTCGTTTTCTTCAACAAATTGTTTTAAAATGCGGCCGTCCGCCGGCGCCGTGATGGTCGAATAGTCGAGATTAAATGTGGCAATCTGCAAAGTTGATCGGGCCACTTGACGTTGGGTTTCGACATTTTGTTTTTGTTCCAGCGTTACCACGCTGTCGGCATATAACTTTTGGATGCGATCATAATCACGCTGCGCTTTGTCAAACGCGCTTTGAGCTTGCTGCACCTGGGCCTGGATTTCATCAAGGTCGAGACGGGCAAGCATCTGCCCTTTTTTCACATTATCGCCTTCCTGGACGGCGATGTCCTCAACGATACCGCCGGTTTTGAACGAGAGACGTATCTGTTTTTCCGAATACAGCAGACCGCTGCCATGAATCGGGATGGCGACAGTTTCGGTTTTCACATCTGCCAAATGAACCGGAACGACGTTTTGCGATGTTTCAACCGATTCTTTTTTGCTGCATTGAAGGGCCAGAATAAAAATGCCGAAAATAATAATACCGGGTAAAATTCTTTTAAAAGATAACATGATCTTCTCCTTATCAGAGTGTGTGGCGAAACGTTATCCGGTTTGTTTAGCCGTTGCAACGTTTGCAGCACAATTTGCACACTTTTGTTTTGCAAATGGGTTGATTGATTACTTTGATTCCGGCAGTTGATAGAATGCCGCCGCTTTTTCCAGTTTGGCCTGTTTTATAAAATAATCGTAATTTTTGATGATACTGTTGAGCTCGGCCTGGGTGAATGTGTTTTGCGCATCGAGAAATTCAATGTGCGCCGCCATGCCCTGCTGCCATTTCTTTCGAACGATATTAAAAGTTTCTTCAGCGCTTTTTAATTCATTTTCGGCTGCTTCGAGGGACTCTGTGACAACGCGCACATCTTCATAGGCTGTGAGAACATCAAGCAAAATTTGCTTCTGAACGTACATGCGTTGTGTTTCAAGCCGTGCTTGTTCCAGTTTGGCGCGCTGAATTTTTGCCTTGTCCTGGCCGCCATTAAACAAATTCCAGGAGAGCACACCGGACGCCATCCAGTAATCATAATCTTTGGTGAAATTATATTCTTCGCCCTGGTAGCCGTAGTCAAAGACAACGGAAAGACCGGGCAAAAAGTTAGATCGTGTCAGTTTGACGCCGTTTCGCTGGGCGTCAATGGCGGCGGAGAGCTGCACGAGTTCTTCGCGGTGTTGCAGAGCGTTCTGCTCGGCCTGCTCCCGATTGAACGGTGCGTTTTTCACCGGAACACTCACATCTTCAACATCGATTGGCGTGTCCAATGCGCGATTTAGCAAAAAGTTGAAATAGGCTTGTGACAGATTGTACAATTTGGTCGCTTCGGCCCGGCGTTGCTCCAACCGACTCAACTCGGTTCGAGCACGATAAACCGCATCAATGGTGACTTTGTCATTATGAAAAAGACTCTCGCTGATGCGCAGATTCTCCTGCAACAGGATGTGCGTCCGGTTGGCCAGCTCAACAACCTGAATGGCGGTGAGATAATTATAGTAGGCCGTTTTCACATCGGCCACGAGGTGCCGCGCATAGGCATTGCGCGAGGCGTTTTCAATGTCGCTTAGCTGTTTTTGAATTTTATAATTATAATAGATTTTTGGTTGAAAGACCGGCTGCACCACACGGATTTTGGTGTCGTGTTCGCGCTCGCGGAAAAACTGAAATTCTTCGTTCGGCAGGTTTGTCGGAAAGGCCGGAAAGCCGGTGAGGAAATTCAATGTCTGATAGATGGGGTTGAGCATATCGCCGATCGGAAACTCGATGACGCGACCGCCTTCAGCGCGCGAGTATCGGGCCTCGATTGTTGCTGATGGCAAAAACAAACCGCCTGCCTCTTTGAGAGCGGTTATGCTTTTTTCATAATTAAAATCGGCCTGCTTGAGTGCCAGGTTGCTGTCCAACGCCTGCAGAACGTACCGGTCAAGAACCTCCCCACTGTGAAGGGACGACTGGCTTGTAAGCAGAATGAAAAAAAATAGTAACTGACGCATAATTATCTCCTAACTGTTTTGTAAAAAATGACTATGAGTCATTAATAGATAAAAAATTTTGCCTCTGTTGAGGCGCTATTAATCCGGCTGCAAACCGCGAATGATCATTTGAATGAAATCGTCTCGCAATTCCTCGATATCAAAATCTTCAAACGCGTTGATATGTTCTTTTTCTCGCGCTGTAAGTTGAATGAGGCCGTTGCTCAAACCTTGCAGTAAAAATGCCGTTTTAAGCGGATGAATATCGCTGCGTATGCTTCCGTCCTTGATACCTTGAACGAGGGGGGCGGCAACGAGCTCCATAACCGTTTTTCCAACCTCATGACATTTTTGCATCACGTGTTTGCCCTCTTCCGTCGCTTCCATTTGCGCCATCTCGTACTGCGCGATGGTTTTATAGTACTCGGGTTCTTCTTTGGAAAAATCATAAAACGCATGTCCAATATTGACGATCTTTTCCAGCCCCGAGCCTTCCGCCGTGACGACTTTTTGAAACCGTTCTTTCAAGTTCAAAAGCGCGCGATGCGTCAAGCCGAAATAGAGCTCTTCTTTGTTCTTAAAATAGAGATACAGCGTGCCTTTGCTCAATTCCGCTTCTTCGGCAACATCATCCATTTTGGCGAGGTTGTAGCCTTTTTCAAAGAACACTTTTTCCGCGGCATCCAATATGTCGTTTTGCCGCTGTAATTTTTCCCGTTCGCGCCGCTCTTTAATTCCCATTATGTCTCTCCAATACGTCCGCTATATAATCGTGTTTCATAAAATGACTTGTAGTCATTATGTTTACAAAGGTTATTGAATGAAACCGTATGAAGCAAGTAATTATTTCCACTTGGATGGTTTTTTTAGGGATAAAAAAAGCCGCAACGATTTTTCCGTTGCGGCTTGATGCAAATTCAATTGAATCCTAATAGGTAAAGATAAATCCTCCGCCGCTGGCGCCGGCGCCGTGGGCGAGAAACATCACGGTCATGCCGCGCTGCAAACGTCCGGTTTCGATCATCTCGTTCAAATTGACCGGTGCCAGTGCGGCCACGGTGTTACCGTATTGATAAAAATTACTGGTGCTCTTTTTTTCCGACACGCCCATTTTTTTGAGCTGCGCTTTCCACGTCAGTGTTGTTTGGTCGCTGGTGATAAAGACATCAATATCTTTCATCGTCAAGCCGGTCTGCTCCAAAAGCTTATGCGCCACAATATGACACGAGTCGATGACGGATTCGTGCACTATCCTGCCGTCCGGCATTTGCATGTTGAACATGGTGTTGTCGAACGCTTTTGTGTTGTTGAGCAGCTCGGTGCCAAAGGGGACGTATGAATAATCGTAATAAGTGTTATCGGTATAGAGATAGGAGGCGAAAAATTTTTGCTCCTCGGAACGGCCCAACAGCATGCCGACCACGGCATCGCCGGAGAGAAAAATGGTGCGCGTGTCTTTTTTATTTTTGGTGTTGGCGGACCGGCTGGAAATGTCGCCGCCGAGAATCAGCACGTAATCGTCGCCCGTGTCAATATAGCGCAGCGCCATGTCCAAAATGTGCGCGAAACCGCTGCATGCCGCAGCAATGTCAAACGCGGGAATACCGGTGCGAATGCCAAGTTTTTCCAATACCTTGATGCTGGTCGCCGGCACGATATAATCGCCCATTAGCTTGGTATAAATGACGCGATCGAGCTGCTCCGGTTGCACGTTGGCGCGATCGAGACATTTTTTGGCGGTCTCGGCCAACAGATCGGATACCAGGGTATCTTCATCCGCGTAACGGCGTTCCTTAATACCGACGGCAAATTGCACAGCACGATCCGTCGCAATGAGGTCGTAACGCTGAATAATGTCCTTGTTCGTCACCACAGTGTCGGGCACGGTGACGGCAGTTGACAGCACCTGGGCATATCGATCGATATTTAACGGCTTGATCGCCGGGTAGTTCAATGTTGAAAGCATGCAAATGTCCGATGTTAAGATTCGTGTTGGCCGTTCATGTGTTCTTCAATATAAGCGACGAGATTTTTAAAGATCAATTTCTCGTCGTCCGTGTCCAAAAGCGGCACGCCGAATTTCTCTGAAATCTGAAATCCCAATTCGACGAGCGCGAGTGAATCGGCGCCGATATCATCGACGATGTGCGAATCGGGTTGCAGTTCGTCCTCTTTGAGTCGCAAATAGTTGGTGATGATTTTTTTGGTTTCCTGATAAATGTATTCTGTTTGACTCATTCGATTACTCTCCATAAAAATGCATTGTGTCGATCACACTCGATAAATCATGCCGCCGCCGCTGGCGCCTTCGCCGTGCGAGATGAGCAAAATGTGTTGACCGGCTGCAATTCGATGTTCGCTGAACGCCTTGTCGAGTAAAATCGGCAGCATGGCGGACATGGTGTTGCCGTATTCGCTCAGCACAGTTAGTCTTTTGGATTCCGGCACGTCAAGGGCGTCCAATGTCAGGTCGCGAATTTTCTGATTGTTTTCCGTGACCAGCACCAAATCAATGTCATCGGCGGCGAGTCCGCTTTCCGCCAGTACATTATCGCGCGTCACGCGAGCGGCCTGGACGTAAAAATCAACCGATTCTTTCCAATTATCCATTTGATACAAATTGTACAAGAGCGAGTATTGCTCCTGCTCGTAAATTTTATCGGACAGCTCGGTATCCATGCGCAACTTGCGCGAGGTGGCGATGTCGTAATACTCATAATTGGTATAAAAATAGGAGGCGAGAAAATGCTCTTCTTTTGATTGAGCCAGCAGCACAGCGCCGGCGCCATCTCCAAAAACAAACGCCACGCGCGGATCCATTTTCCCCGCGGCTATGGATTGCGCCCCACCTGAGAGAACGAGGATATTTTGCTGTTCATCCTGCGTGGTGCTGATGTAGCGCGTTGCCAAATCCAGCGAGGTGAGAAACGAGTTGATGCCGCCCTCGATATCCACCGCATGAAACGCCAGTCGGCTGGCCATCTTTTTTTGAACTTTGGCGGCGGTCATCGGCAAAATGTTATCGCCGAGAAATTTGTTCACCAGCATTTTGGTCAAATCTTCCGGCGTGAGCCCGGCTTTTTGCAGACAGGCCTGCGCGGCCGCTAACAGCACATCGGAATCGCTGACGCCGTTTTCGACAACTCGGCGTCTTTCGACACCAAGACTCTTCCGAACCATGGCATCGGTGATGTTCAGCTTATTCTCATCAATGATCTGCTGATTCGTTTTCGATCGCTCCGGCACATATGAACCGGTCGCCACAATTTTGCTGAATCGTTTGATATTTCGTTTTTTATAGGGTGGAAACTTGAAATCTATCAATGTATTATGTATCCTTTTTTAGAAAAAATTGGAACCGCAAAAGTCACGGAACAACACTCGTTGTCTAACTCTGCGTTGCTCTGCGACCTCGACGGTTCCAAGTTTACATCGCGCGCAGCGCCTTTTTATCGATTTTGCCCATGTTGTTCCTGGGGAAATCCTCGAGAAAAACAATCTCTTTCGGTACCTGGAAATTCATCAGCTTTTTTTGCAGGTAAAGAATCAACTCACGTTCATCATTGACCTTGCCGTTTTTCGGCTTGACAAACGCTTTGACGACTTCGCCGTACATGTCATTGTCCACGCCAATGACGGCGGACTCGTTAACATCAGGATGGTCATTCAATACCGCTTCAATTTCAAACGGCGCGACTTTAATACCGGCGATGTTGATCACATCCTTAATGCGTCCGGTCATGACGATTTCATTGTCCGGCGTTTTGTAACCCATATCGCCGGTGTGAAACCAGCCGTTGCGGATGGCCGCGGCCGTTTCGGCCGGTTTGTTGAGATAGCCTTTCATCACGCTCGGGCCGCGTACAACGATTTCACCGCGTTCATCCGGCGGACAGGGTTTATCACTTTCATCAAAAATTTCAATATAAACAAGATCAGCTGGATAGGTGCCGAGATTGCCCATGCGGTCAGGCAATTTGTCACGTCGAAAAGCGACGCCGGTACAAGTTTCGATGAGGCCGTAGCCTTCATCGAGATAAATGCCGGTTTTGTCGTACCAGGTTTTCGCGGTCTCCAGTTTGAGCGGCGCGGCGGCGCAAAAAGCGCCTTTGAGTTTTTGTAATGTTGGGAAAAATTCATCACGACGCAACAACTGCTGATAATGCGCCGGCACGCCAAAAATAAACGTGACATGATATTTTTCGATGGCCTTGATAACATTCAACGGATGAAACGAGCGCATAATAACCATGGCCGCGCCGGCATACAAACACGGCAGAAAAATCGATTTGGAGCCATAGCCGTGCGAAAACGGCACAAAACAGAGCAGCACGTCATTCGGTTCATATTGATAACAGTGCTGCTCAAAAATCTTGACATGCGATTGATAATTACGATTCGCCAGCAGCACACCTTTGGGCTGACTGGTGGTGCCGGAGGTATAAAATATGGAGGTGATCTCATCCGGATCAACATCAACACGATTTGGAACCGAAATCGCTGGTGTTTGGTACATCTCACGAACCTGATCCGCATGAAAAACGGTTACGCCGTCGCGCACAGAAGCATTCACCTCATGTTCAGGCAGATGGGTCAGCAACGAAGCGGAATTGTTGTCCTTCAGATAATAGGTCAAACCCTCGGCCGTGGCAAGTGGGTCGAGCAGACACGTTGTGGCGCCAATATATTGAATGGCCAGATGCGCAATCACCGCCTCGGCGCTGTTATAGAGATGCGTTGACAGCACATCACCGCGTTTATAACCGCGCTCCTGCAATTGGGCCGCGAGATTTTGTACCGCAGCTTGCAGCTCCCGGTAGGTGAACGAAACATCCGTTCCGGCATCAATCAGCGCCACATTGTCGAGCCATTCGTCGCGTCTATTAAAAAGATAATCACAATAATTCATACAATCTTTCCAAAATAAAATCGGGCCACGTCATGTGCTAATTTCGGTACGCGCAAAATATTCAGGTGCCCGGCTTTGTATCGTATCGTGTTCTCAAGCGCCCAGGTGTCGCGCAAGAGGTCGTAATTGTTCGGATCATTAATTTGGTCG
>CAYSNA010000125.1:0-13144 GCA_964432185.1 uncultured Cytophagia bacterium | reverse complement strand
ATGAAAAGAAAAATGCAGAACATGCGGTTATTGTGTCCAAGGAAACATCAAAAATTAAAGCGCTTGTTTTGGACACGGATGAAGAGATCGTCGTCGCGCGCGAGACGGTCAATGTGATTCAGGCATCCGCATGAAGCATAATGTATGGGGGCTTTTTTATAAATCCGCAAGGTTAGACAAATCATCTCTTTTTTTGTCTCACACGACATAAAACATTGGCTTCGGTGTTTCATCCGGGAATACAAAACACGGACGATATAGCGGATAATGGACTATATGTACTGGTGATTCCCGTCAAAGTCGAAAAAGTGTTTCACACTGAGATAGCGATATGGCTTGAAACACTTTATTGACTTTTGCGTTATATGAAAAATTTAATCGGAAAAAAGTATGGGAAAAAACGAAAAGATAATGTCTCTGTTATTACATGATTTAGGGGATACATCTCTTTATTAACGCATTTTGAGGAAATATACTGGCATAAAAGTTGTTAAATCACGGGCGATCAATGAAGATTCAGCGTTGATCGCCTAGCAACTTGGAAATGCATCGAATTTAACGCCTGAATACGGGAGGGCACATAATGAAGTTAAAAGGAGTACTGACACAGTTAGTGTATGGCTTTATAGCGATCGTCGTACTCGGAACCCTTTATGTTGTTTTTATCCGTTCGAATGTAATTGCGACAGAGCAGATTAACCATATTGAAACAACACTTGCCGCACAAAATAGCTTGCAGGCTATTCACGCCGAGCGCCAATCCAGTCTCGAAAAAGTAACGCAAATTATCAGCCGTTATAATGCTGATATGTCGGATTCGCTCAAGCTTGCTATTGCGAATGAAATTTATTTAATGACGCAAAAGTACCCCAACTTGAACGTCAATTTCATTTCTGCGACGATTACACATGAAAGTGCAAAAACATGGGATCCGAAAGTCACATCGTACGTTGGCGCCATGGGCCTAATGCAGGTCATGCCGCAGACCGGCGCTTTTTTGGCCGTGGAAGAAGGCATCGAGTGGACGTCAGCTGAAGATATTTTGTACGATCCAATTTTGAACATTCGACTTGGTTGTCGATATCTGAATGATCTCGTTGGCCTTTATGAAAAAGATGGCGGCCTGGCCGCGTACAACGGTGGTCCCAAGCGGGCAGAAATGTGGATCGCCGGCAACCGCAATAACCAAATTTTGTGGGAAGAAACACGATCGTACGTCCCGGCTGTTTTGGAATTATACCATAAATTCCGTTCGGAAGGCACAATGTAAAAAAAGCGGCTCTTGGCCGCTTTTTTTGTTTATACCCGATTTGCCCGTTTATCCCCGCTACAATACGCTGCATCGCAGAAAACAAGTTGAGTTTTACGCCAAGATTCCCTATTTTGTTGATCAATTTTTGGAATTCCCACGATGAATCAAGTCATAATTGATGGTGAATCATTATCACTACGGGACGTGCATAACGTCGCTCACCAGGGATATGACGTGTCAATCAATCCCCTCGCCAAAGAACGCATGCAGCGTTCGAGACAAGCCATTGAACATATTATTGCGGATGGTCGGACAGTCTACGGTGTCAATACAGGTTTTGGCAAGTTGAGTCATATCCATATTTCGCCGAACGACCTGCGGGAATTGCAGCTCAACCTGGTTTTAAGCCATGCCTGCGGGACTGGTAATTTGATTCCTGCTCCTATCGTCCGGGCGGCGATGCTGCTAAAAGCCAATGCGTTGTGCAAAGGCTTTTCCGGCACGCGCGCCGAGATTGCAGAATTTCTGGTCGATATGTTGAATCGTGGCGTCATCCCGAGTATCCCGGAAAAAGGTTCGGTCGGCGCCTCGGGCGACCTGGCGCCGCTTGCGCATATGACGCTTGTTTTGCTCGGGATGGGAGAAGCTTCGGTCAACGGTGCGGTTTATCCTGGCGCCGAAGCATTGCAACTGGTCGATTTACATCCGATTATTCTCGAAGCAAAAGAAGGATTGGCGCTGCTCAACGGCACGCAAATTATGACCGCGTTTGCCGTCGAGGCGGTGACACGTGCCATCAATTTAGCCAAGCTGGCGGATATTGCCGGCGCCATTACCGATGAAAGCTTGCTCGGCACCACCGTCGCCTTTGATGATCGCATCCAAAAAGCGCGTGGTTTTCAGGATCAAATTAAGGTGGGTAAAAATTTGCGGGAGTTGATCGCCGACAGTGAAATCAATGAATCGCATAAAGATTGTGGCAAGGTTCAGGATCCCTACAGTTCTCGCTGTATGCCGCAAGTCCATGGCGCGGCTCGTCACGCCATTCGTTATGTGACGGACGTGGTGGAAACCGAAGTGAATGCCGCAACGGATAATCCTCTCATTTTCTGGGAGGATAACGACGTGCTGTCCGGGGGAAATTTCCATGGGCAGCCACTCTCCTCGGCCTGCGATACTCTCGCCATTGCCGTCGCGCAACTGGCCGGCATTTCCGAACGCCGTCTGGAAAATTTGATGGACAGCAACCAGAGCGGCTTGCCGCCGTTTTTGGCCGCCGAGAGCGGTGTGAATTCCGGCTTTATGATCGCCCAGGTGACGGCCGCCGCGCTCGTTTCGGAGAATAAAGTGCTGTGTCATCCGGCATCTGTCGATTCGATTCCGACATCGGCCAATCAGGAAGACTTTGTCAGTATGGGCACACATGCGGCACGAAAAGCGCTGGAGGTTGTCGAAAATGCCGAAACGGTTATCGGCATCGAACTGCTCGCCGGCTGCCAGGCCATCGATTTTCGGTTCAATTTAAAACCGGGACGGGGTACATCCGTTGCCTATGAAACCATCCGCGAGCATATCCCGGCAATGCAGCGCGACCGGTTGCTGCAACATGACATTAATGCGATTAAACGTCTTGTCAAAAAAAATATAATTGTTGATAGAGTCCAGGCGGTCATTGGGCCGCTGTAAACATGGAGATTATTTATGGGTAAAATTGTAAAAGAAGGCTTTACTTTTGATGATGTCTTGCTCATCCCGAACAAATCTGAAGTATTGCCCAAAGAAGTGCAGGTTCGCACGCGCTTGAGCCGGAATATCAGTCTAAATATCCCCATCGTCAGTGCGGCTATGGATACGGTGACCGAATCCGAACAAGCCATCGCCCTGGCGCGCGAAGGCGGCATCGGCATTATTCATAAAAACTGCTCCATTGAAGAGCAGGTCGATGAAGTCGATCGCGTCAAACGCTCCGAGAGCGGTATGATCATGAATCCATTTACATTGTCGTCCGATCGCAAAGTCAGCGAAGCATTAGACTTGATGCGACGTTACCGCATTTCCGGCATTCCAATTGTTGACGGCAAAAAACTCGTCGGAATTTTGACCAACCGCGATCTGCGGTTCGAGTTAGACACCAGTCAGCCAATCAGCGCTTTGATGACCAAAGAACATCTCATCACCGTACCGGTCGGCACCTCGCTCGACGATGCGGAACAAATTCTGCAAAAACATCGCATTGAAAAATTGCTGGTTGTGGACGACGATCAGCAACTGAAAGGATTGATCACGGTCAAAGACGTTCAAAGTCGAAAAAGATATCCAAATGCGTCAAAAGATAAACATGGCCGATTGCTGGTTGGCGCCGCTGTTGGTGTGGCGAAAGATACTGAAGAACGCGCTGCAGCGTTGATCAATTCTGGCGTCGACGTCATTGTGGTCGATACGGCGCATGGGCACTCTCGCGGCGTTTTGTTGACCATCGACATGCTGAAAAAAGCCTTTCCGGATCTTGAACTCGTTGCCGGCAATGTCGCCACGCCGGAAGCGTGTCAGGCATTAATCGACGCCGGAGTGGATGCCGTCAAGGTGGGTATCGGGCCGGGCTCCATCTGCACGACTCGCGTCGTGGCCGGAACTGGCGTGCCGCAATTGACCGCTATCATGGAGTGTGTCGAGGTGTGTTCGAAATATGGCGTGCCGCTCATCGCCGACGGCGGCATCAAACAAACCGGCGATATTGCCAAAGCCATCGGCGCCGGCGCCGATACTGTGATGCTCGGAAACATGTTGGCGGGTACGGATGAAAGTCCTGGTGACACGATTATTTTCGAAGGCCGCAGCTACAAAGTGTATCGCGCCATGGGTTCGCTGAGCGCCATGCGCGGCGGCCGTGGCGATCGTTATTTCCAGGAAGGCGAGCGCGATCTTAAAAAGCTCGTCCCCGAGGGCATAGAGGGCCGTATCCCGTACCGTGGAAAATTAAGCGATGTTGTCTACCAAATGATCGGCGGTCTCCGCGCGGCCATGGGCTATTGTGGCGCGGCAACGATTGAAGAGTTGCAGCAAAAGGCGCGCTTTGTGCGGATTACGCCGGCGGGCTTGCAGGAGAGTCATCCGCACGATATTCAAATCACGCACGAATCGCCAAACTACTCGTTGAGTCGCTAAGCGGATATTTTTTCATCGAGATGCTCAATACATTCGCTATACATAAAAAAAGCCGGGCTGTTTACCAACCCGGCTTTTTACGTTCTGCGAATCAAATTATTCCGCTGGTGTGACGTCAAGTTTTTTCACAACGGCGGCCAATTTCGATTTTTGATTTGCCGCTTTATTGCGATGGATAATCCTCTTATTGACCAACTTGTCCAAATAGGAGGATGTGTCGCGATAGAGTTTTTCAGCATCTTCTTTATTATCTGCTGCACGCACTTTTTTAATTTGCGTTTTTAATCTCGTTGTATATTGTTTGTTGCGCTTGGCATCGCGAGCGTTTGTCTGAATTCGCTTAATTGTTGATTTGTGATGTGCCATCTAATCTCAAACCTTTCTCTTAAAAGTTATTTAAAGCGTGGCATTTTACAAAAAAATGCATTAAATATCAACAAAAAAATTCAAATTGATAACAAATGCAATACCAGGATTTTAAGCGAGGAGGCTGCCATGAACGTTGAGATACGTCCGGTCCGGTCTAAAAAGGAGTTGAAACACTTTGTCAAGCTGCCGTGGAACATTTATAAAAATGATCCCTTTTGGGTTCCTCCGATTATTTCCGATCAGCTTTCTATTCTCAATAAAACCAAAGGCACTTTTTTTCAGTTTGGTGAGGCCGAGCTGTTGCTGGCCTATAAAAATAACCAACCTGTCGGTCGAATTACGGCACATGTTGATTTTCAATATGAAAAATACCGCGACGATCGCACCGGACGATTTGGTTTTTTTGAATGCATCAATGATCAAAACGTCGCGGATGCCCTGTTGACGCGCGCGCAAGAGTGGCTGCGCGCCAAAGGTAAAAAGCGCGTTGAGGGCCCTTACAGTTTTACACTTTATGATGCGAGTGGTGTACTCTATCACGGCTTTGATTCCATGCCCGTGGTGTTGCTGGCCTACAATCCTCAATACTATAATGATTTTCTGGCCAAAGCCGGATACGAAAAAGCCATTGACTGGTATGCTTTTATGGTGCGGGATTCGGTCCGCTTGCGCCCGTCATTCCAAAAAATTCGACAGCGCGTGCTGGACCAGGGCTTTCGAATTGAACGTTTGAATCTGAAAAAACTGGACGAGGCTGTCGACTATATCGGCCCCATTTTCAATGAGGCGTGGATGGAGAATTGGGGGCACGTGCCTTTCACAGACGGCCAGTTGGCAGATTTAAAAGAAGAATTAAAGCATGTGGTCGAGCCTGATTTAACCTATCTCGCCTTTCTTGAAAATGAATGCGTCGGTTTTTCACTCAGCGCCAAGGATGCGAATCCGGCGTTGAAAAAAGCAAACGGCCGATTGTTTCCCTTTGGCCTTTTGAAAATTATGATCGAGATGAAAAAGATCAATCGCCTTCGTACCATTGCCATGGGCGTGCTGAAGGAACATCGCCATAAAGGATTGGATACGCTCTTTTATCTCAACACGATTGAAGAGGGAACAGCGATGGGCTACACCGAATCCGAGTGTTCGGTTATTGTCGAGACCAATCAGCGGATGATCGGCGCGCTGGAGCATTTGCAGGCGGAGCGGTATAAAACGTATCGTTTCTACCAAAAAGAGATCTAGTTGATGTCTTGAGAGAATCGTCGATCGAGTATGGCGGATTGTTCCGGGCGCCGTGTAACTTCTTTACGCCGGCGATCCGCCGCCACTTGATTTGATCGCGCACACATATCTAATATTGAAAAATACTAAAGGCGGCCCATTTCTCCGCAAAATTGGCCTCGCGGACAGCAATATGAAAAGTGGGCATATTTTGAAAATCCTGCGCCCCAACCTCTTTATTTTTGATGCCAACTTTATCCGGGCGCGGTTTTTCGCTGCCTTTAATCGCGAGCCGCACAAAAGCCTTGTTTTCTCGAATCGACAAAAACGCCAGCGACAGCTCGCCGCCATTTGGCGCATTGCCGACGCGGATTTTATCGCCGACGTAAACCTTGTGCGTAAACCAATAATTTGGATGGGCGTCGCCCGCTTCGAAAGATGGCACCCAGCCGGAATTCCGTAGCTCGGCGGTGTTGAGCGTACCTTGTGCGTAATTATTGTGTAAAATCGCCATTCTGGTAGAATCCAGTTTTTCCATGGTTAACGTTCTGGCTTTGAACAAATCGGTGCCAAGCGACGGGATCGAATCCGCAACAATGGTGGTGCCGCCCTTTTTCACCGAGACTTTGAGTTCAACCGGTTCGCCGGTTAGTGACACGGCGTAAAAGTGCTGCGGCGAGTACGAGACCGAAACATCCTTGCCGCTCATCCAGGCCACGAGCTGCGAAATGCCAACGATCGCCATCAACACAAGCGCAACGGTCAATGTAATGCGCGCCAGTTTTTCAAATTTATCTTTGAAAATGAACGAGATGATGACCATGGCAATGATCGCGGATGGCAATCCCAACTTTGTCAACAGTTCCAGGGCGTCCAAGTCTTTCCTCCTTTACAAAATGGTGCTGGAAATTATAAAGTAGTGGGAACAAATCAAAGTATAAAAACCTGTCTTTCCCATGTTAAGGATAGATTAATTTTTCTGATTTTCTCTGCACAACATGGCTTTGCACGTAAACCTTTTGTAGGTCTTTTTAAAATTGATTATCTTGTCTCACTTTAACGTTCAACAGGAGAGCACATGCCTTACGACACTGAATTAGCCGTTGCACTGGACGCCGTCAAAAAAGCATCCCGACTATGCGCCAGCGTGCAATTTAAATTGATTAGCCAGGATACACTTGAAAAAAAAGATCGCTCGCCGGTGACGATTGCCGATTACGGCAGTCAGGCGGTGGTGAGCACGTTACTGGCCGCCGCGCTGCCGACTGATGCGCTGGTCGGCGAAGAAAACAGCCGTGCGCTGCAAGAGAACGATGATATGCGCGCCAAAGTGCTCGAGTTGGTGAAAGAGCAGATTGAGTCGATGGACGAACCTACCATGCTCACAATGATCGACCGCGGCAATGCGGAAACCGATTTCACCGGGCGCTTTTGGACATGCGATCCGATTGACGGTACCAAAGGCTTTTTGCGCAAAGAACAATACGCCGTCGCTTTGGCGTTGGTGGAGGATGGCGATATAAAACTCGGCGTTTTGGGCTGCCCCAACTTGCCGCTGGATTTGAATGATCCGGCCGCCGGAACCGGTTGTATGCTTTATGCCGTGCGCGGCCAGGGCGCTTTTATGTGCGATCTCGATGGCGACAATGTGAAAAAAATAGCCGTTGATCACCTGGAAGATTCCAGTCGCGCGCGTTTTGCCGAATCCGTGGAAACGGCGCACAGCGCCCATTCGGTTCACGCCAAAATCAGTGAAGCGCTCGGCATCACCGCTGCGCCATTGCAAATGGACAGCCAGGGCAAATATGCCGCCGTCGCCCGCGGCGATGTATCGATTTATTTACGCTATCCCAAGGATGATGTGTACCGCGAGAAAATCTGGGATCACCTGGCCGGCGCCATCATTGTTGAGGAAGCCGGGGGTATCGTAACCGATATTCACGGTCAACCATTGAACTTTACGCTGGGTCGGCAACTGCTCGACAACCGCGGCGTCGTGGTGTCGAACGGCACGGTGCATGATAAAATTATCGAGGTCATTTCACAGCTGTAGGAGACAACTATGGTAAAGCATATCGTCATGTGGACCATTAAGCACACTGACGGCTATAGCAAAGCTGACAACTGCCGGCGTTTGCAGAAAAAACTGATGTCCTTGCCGGCGCTCATCGATGAAATTAAAGAGTTAGAAGTCGGCATCAATCACATTGAATCCGATGCGGCTTTTGACATCGTGCTGGTTTCATCTTTTGAAAGTTGGGAAACACTCGAAGCGTATCAGATCCATCCCGAGCATCTCAAGGTCGTCGAGTTTGTCCGTCAGGTGCGCGTCGACCGCGCGGTTGTTGATTACGAAATTTAGGATATCCTATGATCCCGCTTTATCAAGTTGATGCTTTTACGACAGAAAAATTCAAAGGCAATCCGGCCGGCGTGGTGCTTCTCGAAAAAGAGGCGGACGAGAAATGGATGCAGAATGTCGCGGCGGAGATGAATCTGTCGGAAACCGCATTCGTTTCGCCGGCGGCTGATGGTTACGATCTGCGATGGTTTACGCCGGCGGCTGAAGTTGATCTCTGTGGTCACGCTACCCTGGCATCGGCCCATATTCTTTTTGAGACTGGCCGTCTGGCGCCGCATGAGATCGCTCGCTTTTTTACCAAAAGCGGCCGGCTCACGGTGAAGAAAAATCAAGATCGACTGGAAATGGATTTTCCCGCTGAACCGGCGACGGAAATCGCGCCACCGCCGGTGCTCCTTCGGGCGCTCGGATTCGCCCCCACCTTTTGCGGCCAAAATCGAATGGACCTGCTCCTTGAATTGAATGATCCCGAGCTTATCCTTCAGCTTCAACCGGATTTTCGCGAGCTGGCGCAGATACCGGTGCGCGGCATCATCGTGACCAGTCGTTCGCATGATAAAAAATACGATTTTATCTCGCGTTTTTTCGCGCCGCGCTACGGCGTCAACGAAGATCCCGTGACCGGCTCGGCGCACTGCTGCCTGGCGCCCTACTGGGGGCAGAAACTTGGCCGATCCTCACTTGTCGGTTACCAGGCCAGCGCGCGCGGCGGCGTTGTCTATGTCACAAACGCCGGCGACCGGGTTCTGCTCGCCGGTCATGCTGTAACAATTTTTAAAGCCGATTTGATTTAACATACGCATTTTGGAAAATTCGTCTGTATACATCCCATCGAATGTAAATCGTGATGCTGTGGGCTCGTATGGAATGGAGGTGATAATGGTTATACGATTTACGTCGCGTTGTCCTGTGTGCAAAAGTGAAAAGCTGGAACGCGTTCATCGATCCTGGTGGATGCGTCTTTTTCCGGGAAGCCGGTACTACCGCTGTGAAATGTGCAATATCAATGTTCTTCATCTTTTCAGCGCAATTGCCATTGGCAAACAGCCGTTCTGAGCTTCTTCGATCCACTTTTAGGCTAATAACTCTATAAAAAATTCCATCTATTAAGCCGCCACGTTGAAAACAAGGGCAACGTCGCACGACGCGCTGTGAGGCTTTCTCAGCACTCACACATCTTTACGGGGAAAAGATACGCCGGATTGACATCATGTTTTGAAATTTAAAATGTTCAATTTTGGGCGGCCGGCGTATCCTTGTTTCTTTCTTCTGCCGATCATTTTTAAATCCTGCATTATTTTTATTTGGGATGTACCTCCGAGTTTTTATATTTACCTTCACATAAATGAAAGGAAAGATGCATGCCCAAATCCCCAAAAATTGAGCTCCACAAAGATCGATATTTTAGTGCAAATCCTGAAGAGCGAAAAATTGCTCGACATCTCTATAATCTTGTCAAAGACCTACCGCTGGTCTGTCCTCACGGCCACGTGGATCCGAAGCTTTTTGCGACGAATGAACCGTTTCCTGATCCAACCGAATTGCTCATCATTCCCGATCATTATTTATTTCGAATGTTATACTCGCAGGGCATTCCGCTCGAATCGCTCGGCGTGCCGCGTGTTGATGGCGGCGAGACGGAACGTGATCGCCGTAAAATATGGCAAACGGTGGCGGAGAATTTTTATCTCTTTCGCGGCACGCCAACCGGTGGCTGGCTGAAGCAGGAAATGGCCGAGGTGTTTGGCATCACCAAAAAGCTGAACGGTGATACGGCCATGGAAATTTATGATGACATTCAGGCTGTATTACAAAAGCCGGAAAATTTGCCGCGCGCCATGTTTGAGCGTTTTAATATTGAAGTCTTGAGCACCACTGATTCGCCGATCGATACGCTGGAATTTCATCAGCAGATCAAAGACAGCGGCTGGAGCGGCAACGTGATTCCGGCGTTTCGTCCCGACAACGTGACCGATTTTATGTACAAAGGATGGAAACAGAATATTGAACGGCTCGCCGAGGTCAGCGGTATCGACACATTTACCTATAAAGGATTTATCCAGGCGATGGAACAGCGCCGTGCTTTTTTCAAAACGATAGGCGCGACGTCGACGGACCAGGGTGTGACAACGCCGTTCACCATCGAATTGACGGACGAACAGGCGAGCACGTTGTACAATCGCGCCGTACGCGGCGAGGCGACGCCGGATGACGCGCGATTGTTCACCGGCCACATGATTATGGAAATGGCGCGCATGAGTATTGACGACGGCATGACCATGCAGATTCATCCCGGCGTGATACGAAATCATAATGCTGTCATCTTTGAAAAATTTGGCCTGGATAAAGGCTGCGATATTCCATCAACAACCGATTATGTTAACAACATCAAACCACTTCTTAACAAATACGGCAACGATCTCCGCCTCACGCTGATTATCTTCACCATCGATGAGACGACCTATTCGCGCGAACTGGCACCGCTGGCCGGCCATTATCCGGCGATGAAAGTTGGCCCGGCCTGGTGGTTCCATGACAGCCGCGAGGGCATGATCCGCTACCGCCGCATGATGACCGAGTCCGCCGGATTCTACAACGGCGTCGGTTTTATTGATGACACCCGCGCCTTTCCGAGCATCCCGGCCAGACACGATGTCTCCCGCCGCATTGATGCCCGCTACCTCGCCGAGCTTGTGGTTGAACATGTGCTGGATTTGGACGAGGCGGAAGAGGTGATTGTTGATTTGGCCTATAATCTGGCGAAAAAGAATTACAAACTTTGAGCACGTGCGCTGCCTGTTCGAATCGGTCAAAATTCAAGTTGGACAGTGAATGGAACACGGCAAACATCGATGAATCGGATATACATGGCACAGCCTCTTGCCGCCGCCAAAGGGTAGCCCGCGGAATACACGAAAAAACGCGGACATTACATTTGTATTTCCGCGCAATTCCGGGCATTCCGTGGTCCTGTTCCGAAAAGATCGGCTTTACTTTTGCTCAAAAAACACAGTTTTGCAGATGTGTACAACGGATTATTTTCATTTCTTTTTGGACTCTACGCGAAACGAAAACCTAATCCGTTATGTCCGTGATCATCCATGTCCTATTCGTTTCATCAAAAGCAAGTTTGCCAAATTCGGCTTGAATGTTGACTATGCGCATCAATCAAGCCATTCGTGAAATTAGTGGTTTGTATTTTTAACTCCGGAGAGCCCATCATGAAAAAACTCGCGCTTACCTTTTTTATCTGTAGTTTTTCATTTTTAGCTATTTTTGCCGCGCCGCAGGAACAACTCGTCAAGGTTGTCGTCTCACCTGATCATGATGATTGGACTTACAACATTGGCGAAAATGTCCAGTTCACCGTGTCTATTCTCAAATTCAACAATCCGTTAAAAAATGTTCACATTGATTATGAAATTAAACCCGAGCAAATGGAGGCGGTCAAGTCCAATTCCATCACGCTAAAAGATGGCATCGTGACGCTCGACGGCGGCACGATGAACGAGCCGGGATTTCTCCGCTGCTGGGTCACGGCCAAGGTTGACGGCAAAGAGTACAAGAGCGCTGCCACAGCCGCTTTTGCGCCGGAAAAAATAAAACCGACCGTGCCATATCCGGATGACTTTGTCGAGTTTTGGGACAAGGCCAAAGCAGAAAACGCCAACATTCCTTTGGACGCGATTATGACGCTGATGCCGGAGCGCTGCACAGCGACATCAAATGTTTATCACGTCAGTCTGCAAAATTACAAACTGGGAAGCCGATTTTACGGTATTTTGGCGATGCCGAAAGCCGAAGGACAATATCCGGCCATTCTGCGCGTGCCCGGCGCCGGCGCTCGCCCGTATAACGGCGATACCGGCAATGCGGACCGCGGTTTCATCACCTTTGAAGTTGGCATCCACGGCGTGCCCGTGGATATGGATCGCTCGGTCTATGATAATATGATGAAAGCCGCCACCGACGAATACTGGTTTTACAATCTTGATAACAAGGATAAATATTATTTCAAACGCGTTTATCTTGGCTGCGTGCGCGCGGTGGATTTCATTTTCAGCCTGCCGCAGTTTGACGGCGACAATATCGGCGTCACCGGCGGCAGCCAGGGCGGCGCGTTGTCCATCGTTACAGCGGGACTCGACAAGCGCATCAAATGGCTGGCGCCGTTTTATCCGGCGTTGTGCGACTTGACCGGCTACCTGCACGGTCGCGCCGGCGGTTGGCCGCATACGTTCAAAACCGAGTGGTACGGCGACTGGAACAACACGCCGCAAAAGATTGAAACCGTCAGTTATTATGATGTGGTGAATTTTGCCCGGCAGATTACTCAACCAGGATTCTATTCGTGGGGCTTTAATGACAACGTCTGTCCGCCGACATCCATGTACGCGGCCTACAATGTCATCGATGCGCCGAAAGAGTTGCTTCTGGCGCCGGATACCTGGCACTGGGCCTATCCGGAGCAGTATGAAAAATCGAATGAGTGGTTGGTGGGGAAACTCAAAGAGGAATGATTCAAAAGCTTGGTAATGTGGTCACAAATAGTTGAGTAGCTTATACGCGATATAATGATTGAGTCACCCCGGAATCGCGCTCCTCAGCGATGTCCGGGGCCTATTTAAAGTTTATGCCTAATTTTATTATGGATCCCGGACACCGCTCGGAAACGCGGTTCCGGGATGACTTGATTTGGATAGCGGATTTCTTTCGTATTCTACTCTGCAGCAGCCTGTTTGATCTGGTGATTTGGATATCAGGGTGTAGTTTGTACT
>CAYSNA010000124.1:9550-13171 GCA_964432185.1 uncultured Cytophagia bacterium | reverse complement strand
CAATCCGCTCCTCCCATCGGTCCTGATAGGCGGTAAATAATTCTTCAAACTGATCAAATATGATGAGAAAGGGCTGAACATTTTTTTCGAGCGGCAGCAGGTTGCTCGTGTGCAAATACTCCTTCAGTGAGAGGTTGACAAGCGATCTTGGATCGATATCTTTCGTATTCCAGCTCAACAGGGTGTTGTAAATGAAAATATTATTTATGTCGTTTAGAGGGACAGATTTGGGAATCGCGCCACGAACTCGCGCAATGGGTGGAATATGAAAGCCTTCGTTTTCCAGAACGGGTATAAGGCTGGCGTTAATCAGAGAAGTTTTACCCGCGCCGGATTGCGCGTAGAGCAGAACGGCGCTGCTTGAAATAATGAGAGAGAACAGATCCTCGGCCTCCCGGTCACGACCGAAAAATTTATTTTGATCTTCCCGCTCAAACGGCTTTGGGCCAACATACGGACTTTTATTTTGCATTGTTATAGCGCTCCCAGCGATCATTTAATTCTTGCATAAATTCGCGAGCCGTTCCCCAAAAAACTTTGATTTCGAGTTTGTCAAAATATCGGGTAAAATAGTCCTCCACTTTTTCCCTCTTTTTTTCGTCGCCGCCATTTTCCGGAAGCAACTGCACACTGATATGCGTGCGACTGTAGCTCGAATGTCGAATCGAGCCGACGAGGCTATGAAAAATTGTCCGAAAACTCCAGTCCGTTAACCGATAACCGACAAATAATAGTGAGGATTTGGCCAGCGCGATTCGAATATGAGACGGCAATATATTCAACCCCTCACGGGATAAATTGACTAAAAAATTGATATAGTCGTCTTCGGTCAGTACCATCGATTCAACGAAGGTATGCACACCGTGCAAATAAAAAACGACCGGATTGTCCTTTGACGGCTTGACCGATGTAGCGGGCTCTTGTTCGCGTGTATACTCTTCAATCGCTTTATTCCAGGAACATAATTCCTGGATGGGCGACTTGTTCCGAACTTTGAGCGCGCGCTGCAACAAATCATCGTAATTGGTTGTGATGTAAATTGGAAATGGCAGATTGGACAGGACGCTGTGCGGTTCTTGCGTGCTGGTTAAATCCGGCAAGCCTTTTTTCTCCAGCACGTCCTTGAGAATCTCGATAAACCGTTCTTTGGGAAACATGTCGTCACGGCGTATGGCGAGATATTGGGCGACGTGTACAAGGTCAGCGCAGTCATTCATCGGATAGTCGTACTTTTCTGCCCAGCGTTTGGCAATGTCCGCGCCGAGCGGAAAATAACCCTCGCACGCACCGGCTCCAATGAATGGTGTGCAATTCCCGGCTCTGATTCGGGGCAACAAACTTTCCCAATCACTCTCTTGTAGTTTTTTGTTCATGATCCCTTCCCCGGCATGTGTTTTAGCGTTTTCTGCTATTTTATGTTGAAAGCACTCGTGACCACTCTTTCAAGAATGAACAATGCAACAGCGGGAAGCAATGAAGTCAGGGCACCGGGATACAATATGGAGGTAAATCGTGGCGTGCAATATCGTCTAGAACCTGTGGGAGTGTCCGTTTACATAGTCGAGTTGGAAAATGGTTCCCTTGTGATCCATTCACAATTGCGACATACTGCAAGAATAAAATGGCGCTCTCATCGCTTGGTACGTCTTAGGACAAGAAAATGCTGCATTTCTCCTTGCATCACAAACGATAAAACCAATTTTTTAGAAATAATCTTCCAATTCTGGCTGATCGTAAGAAATGAAGAATAACATATCGCCCGGTTTTAGGAGATGATTTTTCGAGTATTCGTCCTCAGACGAACTTTTGGGATTGATGATGACCCGGCGTTCTTTAATGGCGCGTCCGTGACCATTGGTAATCTCCCGGCCATCTACTTTTTTCGTTGCGGTGGTGGAAAAGCCAATGAGCACAATGTCTTTTTCGTCAATAGTGATGATCACTTTTTCGACATCGCGATAGGTCATTTTTTTGTCGATGATGTGTTTGGGCACCGGTACCTGATATATTTCGTTGGTGGCGGCCGATTGGGTCAGCAAATCCATATACACTTGCGACAGCCCTGGCGTCAATGCCGATTGCGCCAGCAGCTTTTCCGCCAGTTGCTCCAGGCAGATGATTTCGTTCACGTGCGTATACTGAAAATAACTTTCGTTCTTTGATTTGAGCAGCTCAACAATGACGTGCACGGACGGATTCAGCGCGTCAATCGCCAGAACAATGAGGATCGATTTGGCATCGGCGTTGTCGAGATCATCTTCATCCGCCAGAACAATGACGTTTTTGGCAAATTGCACATCCGCGCGGTTGAGGATTTCCTTCTCAGCCGGATCGCCGACAATCATCAGCAGTCCGCGGTACGCCTTGTTCGTTGAGCGCGGGACTTTTTCAGGATTATTGGTGATGACGATGATCGGCGCCTTTTCTTTCACGCTATCTTCATGCAACTGGGTGACGATGGTGTGCGCCTTGCTGGACCAGTTGCAAATGATGATATGATTTTTTAAACAAAAATCTCCCTGCATTTCCATCATATGGTCGCTCACGTTTTCTCATCCTGTTTATAGCTTGTACTTTTCCAATCCATTGGCTGCTCAGCCAGGTAGATGATCTGATCGTTCTCGTTCAGCACAACATCGCTGAAAAACAACAATTGCCCTTCTTTTTTGATAAAGTCCGCGTGCGGCGGATCGGATGCCCGGCGCCGCGGCGGGTTGAGTTGGATGAAATAATTGGTATTTCGCAAAACCAGACCGAGTTGCTTTTTGATGTCATCGCTCATAAATTTGGCAAAACCAACAAGCGTGATGTCTTGCCCCAAACGGCCGTCCACGGATAACTCTTTCAACTCGGCATATGGTCGACACAGGGCCGTAGGCAGTGGTCCGCTGAAAAATATATGCGAAGCGTTTTCGCCGCTGCCAAGGAGCTGGTTAAAGATGACCGATTGATCGGATTGCAAGGCGGATTGCGAAACCAATTTGGCGCCGAATTCCGCAATACAAATCCAGTCATTGATTTTACTGTTGCGATAAAGCTCTTTATTGCTGTCGCCGCAAATTTCCAGCACGGTATGGATGCGTTCGTCATACGCTTCTATAGACAGCGCGGCGTTTATCGTTCGGGAATTCGCCACATACGGCGGCACGCCATCGGGCTGCAAAAGAATAACGTTGGACGTTCGACTGCCGATGTAGCTTTTCAGCGTTTTGTCCGCCGCCGGATCGCCATGCAAAAACCAGACATCCCGGCCAAAGTCCTCTTTTTTTAAATTGATGTCCGTCTCGGCAACAATGGTGATTTCTCGATCTTGGGCAAACGGACTGGCGCGCAAATGTTTGACGATATTGAACAATTTATCGTTGATGCCGCAGATGATGATGGGCTGACGGAAGCGAAAAGTCGCCGGTTTTGTCGGTATATAATCGGACGTTTGCAGCACATGTAAAAAAACCGAAATAATCTGCCCGGTGAACAAACCGACGACAATGATGCCCATGAACAACATGATGATGGAAATGATACGGCTGGCGAGGTGCAGATCCTCGCCCGGGATGTCGAAACCGCTGACCAGCTCGATGATGACGATCCAAAAGTATTCGAGATAATGACCAATCGGCT
>CAYSNA010000124.1:0-9540 GCA_964432185.1 uncultured Cytophagia bacterium | reverse complement strand
AAAAGCCCATTGACTAAAGATCGTCAGCAGCGATCCGCTCATCCAAACGATGAACAGAAACAGAAACAGCTTTTTGATGTTACGAAATTGTGACCGCAAATTGTAGCGTTGCCAAAAGGAGTGCCAGAATTTTGCGATTTTGTAGGTGCTGATCATAGGTGATTGAATTTTATTATTGAAAAAAAGTGTCTGCCCGATGGATACCTTGAATCTGGCAATAGTCGTTGTCAACTTTGCTGAACACGACTTTCCAATGAAAAACGAGTTGGAAAGTCTCGCGTTCAAGTAAAAAGTGCGCCTTTAGCGGCTGTGGAAAAATCTAAAAAATCTACACGTCATTCCCGCCACCGCAGGCATGACGTGTCTGGGACTTTTTCGACAACCTCTCCAGGGCGAACGACAATTTGACTCGTGGCTTTATTTGATCAAAAACATCTTGAACAATTCTTCCCTGCTCGGCTGCCGGCCGTACTCGCACAGCTCAAACGCCTCGGCGGTTTTTATTGAGGCGCCTTTTTCGTCGCCAAACATCTCGACTAATTGATCGCGATATTGATTGGCGATGCGCTCATTGCGGCCCCCAATTCGCTCTCGCACCTGCTGAAATCGCGCGTCGCGCTCGGGCCCGTCTTTGGGCACGGGAATAATCTCTTCGAATGCGCCCGTGGCCCAGGTGCTTTCGATCTGCGATTCGAGTTGCCAAATGGCCTCGAACTTTTGTTCAAAGACGTCGTCAATCGGCACAAGCACATCCGGTTCGAATGGATTGGGTTTTTGGAAATTATCCGATAAAAACAGGAACACGGGATTGTTCTTGAGGTAGGGCACTGTCGGCAGATAATGCGCGACCGTAACCATAAACGCGGCGTCCTGCATGAGCACGCCGGTGTAGCGGTGATCCGGATGATAATCGTTCGGTCGATGCCCCATGACAATATCCGCTTTCCATTCGCGAATCACCTCGACAAATTTCAATCGGTTTTCCAGCGTCGGCATCAGCTCGCCATCGTGAATGTCCAGCACTTGCGTTTCAATGCCGAGAATTTTTGCAGCCGCTTCAACTTCGGCCTGGCGTCGCCGAGCCAACGGGCCGCCGGCCATTGTAGCGTGGCCGATATCGCCGTTTGTCGTGGAGACGAATTTGACGTGATGACCCTCGGCCGCCCAGCGCGCCGCCATACCGCCGGCCTTCAGTTCACAATCGTCCGGGTGCGCGCCAAACACGAGGATGCGAAGTTTGCCGTCATCGGCGAAAAGCGAGGATACAAGCAAGAAAAGACAAAAGATGGTCAAAAACGTTCGTTGTGGCGATGTCATGTTATACCTCCTTCCTAGAGGGTTGTCGAGTCCATTCTTTCGGAGCGATGCTTTTCGTCTGTTTCGTCAGACGGAATGTGATAAATCGGCACCTTGTTCATCACCACTCCGATGGTAAAAATTAAATTTGAATTGATCACGAGGGCAATATCATTCCATGCATGTACAAACGGTACAAGCCAGAGCAGGTAGATGCCCAGCCAGGAAATGAGTCCGGCGTTAAAGCCGCTCATCAGCGCCAGCACCGGCGAGCAGCGTATGGCCGGGGGCAGGCTGTAAATCCACAGGCCGCCAAACCAGCCGACAGCAAAGACGCCGGAGAAATAGAGGCCGGATAGCAGACCGTCAACAGCGATAGTCCAGGCGGCCCGCTGCTGGACGTGCAGGTATACGAGCACGGTGATGGTGGCGGCGGCAAATCCTGTTAATGTGAGGAGTCGAATTCTCAAGTGCTTGGCACCCAAATTTTATTCGCCTGAACGGTGTGCGCATCTCCCGGCAACGACAGGCGGGTTTTTGATTTGGTGTAAAACGCCAAACCTTTATAACTGACGAGATACTTGAAATGCGAGCTGAAAAGTCCGCCTTGCGCGACAACCACCAGGGCGTCTTTTGTCTGCGCCAGCACTTTTTGAAATTCCTGCGGTTCGACCTGTACGATGATTCCCGAGGCCCGGACCGCCTGAACCATCTGGTTGTGCGCCGCCGCGGCCGCGGATGCGCCGGCATTTCCTCCTGCCATCACATTCTCCTTTTACTGAAAGTGTATATCCAAATTTCCGGTGGAAAAGCTCATAAAAATCTATCGCGCCGTCTCGTTTTCCTGAAGGCGAGCCACGAGCTGATCTTCTCCCTTGACCATACCGGCGTTATGTTTATCTACCAGTTTTAGAATGTCGGCCATAACTTCCGGATGTTTGGCGGAACATTCAAAATTTTCACCCGGATCATGATCCAGATTGAACAAAATCGGCGGGTCGTGTTCGATCCGTTCGTTATTTTGTCTGTATTCACTCATGGTGATGAAATGCGCCTTGAACGAACCCTGGCGCACGGCAAACAACTGCTGACCGCGATAATAAAACATCTCTTTTCTCGGGCTCGGCTGACCGTTAAAAAGCGTCGGTCCGAGGTCGTAGCTGTCCATCGTGCGATCAACCGGAATGTCAGCGCCGCCGAGATGGGCAAAGGTGGCAAATAAATCCAGCGTGGAGCCAATGTCAGTCACGATTTTCGGCTCGATTTTTCCCGGCCAGTAAAAAATCGTCGGCTCGCGCATGCCGCCTTCCCAGGTAGTGCCTTTGCCATCGCGCAGTAATCCGGCAGTACCGCCGTGTTCGCGGAACGGCAGCCACGGTCCATTATCCGACGTGAAGACGATCAGGGTGTTTTTCTCCTGACCTGTTTCTTTTAGCGTTTTCAAAATTTGTCCCACACCAGCGTCAATTTCCTCCACGGCATCGCCGAATAACCCGCGGGTGCTGGTACCGCGAAACTTCTCCGAGGCGAACAACGGAATATGCACCATCGAATGCGCCAGGTAAACGAACCACGGCGAGCCTTTGTTGTCCTTGATAAATTTGATTGTCTCTTCGGTATAACGTTTGGTGATGGTGTGCTGATCCGCCGGGCGCTCGATGATCTCTTCATTCCGCATGAGCGGCACGTTATAATCGGCAATATGCGGATCCATTTGATCCTCCGTGCTCATGCTGCGCAATTTGTCCATGTCATTGCTGTACGGGATGCCGAAATAGGTATCGAATCCATGGCTGGTGGGCAGGTACTGCGGCAAATGCCCGAGATGCCATTTGCCAACGCAGGCGGTTTTGTAGCCGACATTTTTGAGCGCCCGCGCGATGGTCATTTCACTCTGCGGCAAGCCCTTGGCCGAATCCGGGAAAAGCACGCGCCGACGATCGCTGGCCATACCACTGCGTACGGGCAGCCGCCCGGTCATTATGCCCGCGCGGCTCGGCGTGCAGACGCTGGCCGCCGCGTAAAAGCTCGTCCATTTTTGTCCGTTGGCCGCCATAAAATCGAGGTTCGGCGTACGAATTGTGGGATGCCCAAAGGTGCCGAGATCGCCAAAACCGAGATCATCACAAAAGACCAGCAGAATATTGGGTTTGGCGGCGGTTTTTGCGGTGCATCGAGTCAACATCGGCAAGGCCACGGCCGCGCTGCCGAGGGCGAGCGATCTTAAAAAGAAACGGCGTGAGGTGGAAGGCATGATTCGTCTCCATAACGTTTGATCAATAATTAAAAATGGGAAGGCGTGACTCGACTCAAGATGAACCGGCGAAAAAAGAGCGCGATGAATGTTCGGTTTTTCTTGACTCCAGCCGAATAAAAGATAAATCATGCGATGCACAATCGCAAGCGCTAATCTGCTTTCAGGCGGATAATGCCATAGGTGGTTTTTAGGTTGATGGGGGTCGCACCGCTGCCGAGAACGCCGTCGGCGGTATAAAAGGAACGCAGATAGGTTGGAAGGTCGAAATTGATCAATTCGATCGGATGGTAAAAACTTTGAGCGAAAATTGTCACATCCGCGTTGCTCGGAAAGACGACGTTGACGTCGCCGGAATCGGTGACCGCCGAAACATAGTTGTGCGGCCACAAATCGTAAAATTCCAGGTTGATGTCGCTCTCGGCTTGAATGTCGGCCGAGCCGCGGTGCCGTTCCACGCGCACGCGCAATTGCGCCCGCTGCACATGCACCAGCGAATCCAGCTCACTGGTGATGATCGAACTTTTGGCGTAACTCACGTGCACCGGCATACTGTACGGAATGAACAGGTTCAAGCCGCAGGCGTAATGCTCGTTTCGTTTGGCCACCGGCGCCGTCACCTGCAGAAAGAGCGTATCACGGTGCTGCGTCACTGGTACCTGTATGGATGAAAGCATTCGATCCAGTTGATCCCGATCCGTTGATTGCGCTTTTTTGGTGATGGCGATTTTAATTTCGTCCTTTTTCGAGTGCCCAAAGATCAACATGCCGCCATAATAGTTTTGCAGGCTCAGCACCGGCAGATATTCAAGATCAACGGTTACATCCTGATTGTCCTCTTTACTCCAGAACTGCTGCGGTCTGGTTAGGCCGCTCTGCTCACACTGCCACAGCGGGACAACGAGGATCAAAAGCATGGGGATGATATGTCGTTTTTTCATGCGCATGTTGTTGTAACAGAGTGAAGGAATTGAGCATTCCGTTGAACTTTTGTTGTCAGGCAGAGGCTTTTATTTGCGAGTAAAACCGATCACATTCGGCACACTGGCGGCATTGACGGCCGAGCCGTTAGCGTCAAACTTTGTATCGGCCGCGCCGGAAAAACTTTTTGTCACACCGTTGTGGGAAAAATGCAGCGATGCCGGTTGACCGCCCTCCACATGCATGGCAGCCACGATGTCAATCGGCAGCGACAGCAAGGCGTCATTCAGCTCGGTCATGTTCAGCGGCGTACGGCAATAGATAAACAGCACATTGCCGTGTTTGTCCTGGCCGATGGCCGCTTCCGGCCAGCGCCTTTCGGCTTCAATCCAGCGGTTTTCGCCGGGGCGTTTTATCAAGCGGAGATTCTGCACAACGGATTTGTAAGCCGCCAGCACCGAATCAGC
Organism: uncultured Cytophagia bacterium; assembly: GCA_964432185.1. GTDB lineage: Bacteria > Zhuqueibacterota > Zhuqueibacteria > Residuimicrobiales > Krinioviventaceae > Kriniovivens. The sequence continues at coordinate 4,602 of CAYSNA010000124.1, read as the reverse complement.
CGGATAGTCGTCGATATCAAAAATATAAAAAGGTGCGGCGGTGGAATCCACCGGATGAAAAGCGGCCAGCGAATAATGCGAGGAGTTGATATGCCGATTGTTCAGGTGGTCGGCATTTTTTAAAAATCCGACGTTCGAGATCAAATCTTCCTGGTACATGCCGGCATTGATGGCGCCGATCAGATTATATCGAGCGCACCATTCGGGCAGCGTCAACGCCCCATGTTTTTGTTCCGAAATGGTGAGCAAATGAAAATCGTAGCGCGTCGGATCAATTTTTAAAATGCTGATTGTCGCATCGTTAAATGGGATAGGCGAACTGACTTCAAAATCGCCATAAAACAAGCCGGTATCGATTTGAATCCATACGTCGTTGTTGGCGCATGAAAGAAGCAGGACAGGAAGGAGAATGGTCATTATGAGCATGTGTCTCTTCACAGGAAGCCCGATCCGTATCACGTTAAACTTTTTTATGTGCTTTCAAACCGTGTCCGGTAATGATGGTCACGATTGTTTGGTTTTTATCAAGTTTGCTGCTGTAGGTGGCCAGTCCGGCAAAAACCGCCGCCGATGTCGGTTCGATATAATAGCCTTGATGATAGAGGCGCCTGAGCCAGCCGGCCATGTCGTCTTCCGTCACCGTGACAAAGTCACCGTGCGAGTCCCGAACAGCCTGGATGATCTGCGCTCCTCTAACGGGTTGAGCGACGGCAATGCCTTCTGCCAGCGTCGGTTTTTTTTCAATATGCAATGGGACCAAATCACCATTAAAAAACGCCTCGGCGCACGGCGCGCAATTGGCCGCCTGTACGGCGACGAGCCGCGGTGTTTTTTCAATGATGCCGATCTGGAAAAGTTCCGCAAAACCGATGGCCGCGCCGAGCAGCAGCGTGCCGTTGCCGACCGGCGTGAAAATAACATCCGGCGCCCGCCAACCGAGCTGCTCGCACATCTCATACGCGACGGTTTTGGTGCCGTGAAAGAAAAACGGATTCCACGAATGGCTGGCATAATAAATATTTTCAGCGGCGGCCAACACGGCGTGGGCCGTATCCTCGCGGCTGCCGGAAATTTTAAACAGCCGGGCGCCCATCATCTCGATCTGAACGAGCTTGGCGGTGGAGGCAGAGTCCGGAACATAAATATCGCATTTTATGCGCGCTTTGGCGCAATAGGTCGATATCGCCGCGCCGGCGTTGCCGGAGGAATCTTCAACAACATGGCGAATGCCCAACTCTTTGGCCTTGCTGATGAGCACGGATGCGCCGCGATCCTTGTACGATCCCGACGGGAACAGGTGGTCGTTTTTCACTTTGACGGGAATTCCGTCAATTTCCATATCGACAAGCGGCGTGAATCCTTCGTTGAACGACACGATATTGCCATCGTTTTCAATTGGAATGGCTTCGCGATATCGCCACATGGTTGGTTGACGAGAGCTGATTGTTCCGAGATCGAATTTTGGCACAAAATCGAGATCGAGCAGACCGCCGCAATCACATCTCCAGCGGACCTCATTGGCGGCGTAATGCGCCCCGCATGATTTACAAACAAGTTTCATCTAGGCATCGAGCCCATCTGACGCAGTATGCTTGACGATGGCGTCCAGATAATCGTGATATTTTTTCGGCAACCCTTTGTACAACGATGTCGCCGCTGGATTTGACTTGACTTTGCCGATATACTCGATCAGTTTGCTTTTGACTTTTTCGATCACAGCATCGTCATCCGTTGCCGCGAGTGCTGCGGCTGCCGCGTCAGCATTAAAATTTGCTTGAACAAAGAACTCGAAACAGAGCCCGCGGAAATACTCGGTGATGGTGCCGCGATCCTTGTTGCCCAGCGCTTGCGCCGTTTGGCTGATGGACGAGTGCGAGAATTTCAGAGATCGGAGTGTGGCCAAAATCTGCTCATCCAGCGTGTGAAAGTTGATCTGCAATTCTTCGCGCGCTTTGTCGCGCAGCGCATCCGGCAGGTCGATTTCCTGAATCATCCGCCGGCCGTCACTTTGCGCCAGCAGCGCGGCGCGTCGAATGGTGTTCTCCAGTTCTCGCACATTGCCGGCCCAGCGATAGAATTTCATCACCTCCAACGCGCGGTCGGAAAACGCCGTTATGTTCTCATAGCCGTGCTTTGCTAAAAAATACCTCGCCAGCAGCGGAATGTCTTCTTGCCGTTCGCGCAGCGCCGGTAATTCAATTTGAATGCCATTGAGACGGTAAAACAAATCCTCCCGAAACACGCCCTGCTCCACCTGCTGCGGAATATTTTTGCTCGATGCCGCAATGATGCGCACATCCACCTTGAGCGTCTTTTCGCTGCCAAGCCGCTCGAACGTGCCCTCCTGCAAAACGCGTAACAATTTGGCTTGAAAGGCAGCGGTGGTTTCGGTGATCTCGTCGAGGAAAAGCGTACCACCATCGGCGAGCTCAAAGCGACCTTTGCGCTGCGACGTGGCGCCGGTGAAGGCGCCCTTTTCGTGACCGAACAATTCACTTTCCAGCAGCGTTTCCGGCAGCGCGCCACAATTGACGGCGATGAATTGTTTTTTTGATCGTTTGCCGCTCTCGTGGATGGCGTGCGAAATAACTTCTTTTCCCGTTCCGGTTTCGCCGGAGATGAGCACCGGAATGTCATCCGAGGCAATTTTTTCGACCAGTTGTAACACCTGAACAAGCGGGCTGTTTTCCGCATGTATGATTTTTTCAAACGTGCGCATGACCTGCGGCTCCGGAGATTCCGTTGTTTTCAAATCGCGCAGTTCTTTTTCGAGCCGCAGAATTTCTTTTTCTTTTTCATCGCGCAGTTGATGCGTTTCTTGTGCGAGTTGCTGGAATTGCTCCTGCGCTTTGGCTAATTGCTGCTGCTTGGTTTCGATTTCATCGGCATAAAGTTTTTGCAACGAACTTTTGTGCTGAAACTGGATGGCAAACATACTGGTGGATGCGATGAAAAAAGTCAAAATGGGAAAAAACAGCGGCAAAGCGAACGCAGTAAATTTGAAAATGAGAACGGCCGCGGCGACATACAGCAGAAAAGCGGCGACAACGACGAGAACTTTTTTCCACGAGGAGATCGAGAACAGTGCGGTGAAGAGACCGCCGGCAAAAATGAACAGAATCGTCAGCCATGCCGAAGCGGTGCGCACATAATTACTGTTGATCAAGTTTTCCGCGACGGTCAGATGCGCGAGCGATGCGGGAAAACTTGGCTGCGAGGGCGACATCACCATCGGCGCCGCGCCCGGTGCGGTTACGCCGACAAATACGAGCTTGTTGTGCAGGTCTAACTGATCCGGATCATTTTGAAATGTTTGAAACAGGTCAATCAAACTCATGGAGTTTAACCGCGACGGCTCAAAATGATTCAAACGGATTTTGAAATAATCCTCGGTTTTGATGCGAATCGAGGTTGAATCGTTTTTTAAAATGATGGAGTTTGCCGCATATAAAGTTTTGGAATCCGGCCCCAAAAGAAACAGACGGGCGCATTCCAGGCCAAAGGACGGATACAAGGTATCGCCATCGGACGCCGCGAGAATGGCGTGGCGTAGAACGGTTTCGTCCTGCGGCAGGTTCGAAAAACCGAGCCCGGCGGCATGTCGACGGAACGAGTCGATCGGCAGATTTGAATGTGTGCCGAGCATAGCGGATATAGTGCTGCTTTTGAACGAATCCGAGAGATCGGAAAAGCTAAACGGCAGGCAGACGTTTTTGGATTGGCGCAAAAATTGGCTCAAATCCGCGTCATATTCCGGATAGCGGCTGTTCTCGGCATCAAAGAGCACATCAATCGCCACAACTTTGGCGCCGGCTTGTTTGAGGATGTAGGTCAGATAGCCGTAATAATCGCGGGTAATCGGCCAGCCGCCGAGTTCCTGCACATCGCGCGAATCGATAAAAATGAAGGCGATGCGATCCGAGATCGGACGCGAACCGCGTAATTTGAACAAAATATCTGTTTCCGGTGCAGCGGCATCGAATCCGGCAAATCGTGAAACCACAAAAAGGAGTGACACAAAAACGGCGACGATACTTCCGGTGAAAAGCGCATTTTTTCTAAGCATGATCGAATCGATTAAATTGGTTTGAACTGTTGGAATATAAGCGAGTTAACGCTCAAGCACAAATACTTTTGCACAGTACGTTCATTTCAATACAAGTTTTTAATTGGAAAGGAGCGGGGGGCAGGTTTTCATATGACGCCTGGGGCGTCTGTCGTTGTTACGTCACAGTTCGTGTGCTTCCTGTCACATGACGACATTTTACAAAAAAAATCTTGATAAAGTTGTTCGACAACCTTAAACTCTGTAGAAATTAAACCGGTTCAAAACTCAAAATGAGGAAAAGTATGGTGGAGAAATCGAGAAGAGAATTTATCAAAACAACGGCTGCCGGTGTTGCGGCAGCGTCACTGGTATCAACCATTCCGGGAAAGGTCCTTGGCGCCAATGATAAAATTCGTTTGGCCGTGATGGGCGTGAACGGCCGTGGCCATGGCATGGCCGGCGAATTCGCACAAAATCCCAATGTTGAGGTGACCTGGATTTGTGACGTTGATAAAAATGCCATGGAGAAAACCATAAAGGTGATTGAAAAACAA
>CAYSNA010000123.1:0-13292 GCA_964432185.1 uncultured Cytophagia bacterium | reverse complement strand
CGAAGAGATGGCCCTGAGCGATCCTGAATTTGATGGTCAAAAAGAAATCCTGCTGGCCGAAGTCAAAGAATTGCTGCAACACGATTCGGCGGAGCTGGAAGGCATTATGCTGGAGCAGCTTGTCGATCGTCTCGGCATTGAATAATTATCTCCCCAGTTTTTCTTAACCTCACTGCACCACCCTCACCATTTTGGCCCTCAATTTGCCTTGACCAGACTAACGTCCAAAAAGCCCCCTTTTTTGAGGCATTAAAGCATCAATCTGAAAATTCTGTGTTGATGGTGCTGGACAATATTGACCGAATCAAATTGAGGAGAAAATCATGCGAACATTAAAAATTGTGATCAGTCTGCTGGCGAGTTTCATCCTTTTCAACGGGTGCGGCAAAGAGAATCCCGTCGCCCCCGGACAGGACAGCTTGAATGCGACCGGTTGTGTCATCAAGGCGGGCGATGTGCAACTCATTCGTGCAGCGGATAAAGTTACGGGCGAATTTTTGTTGGAAGAACGGGTGCAATCCGCTTTGCTGACATTTTATCTTGTGGATAAAAACGGCAACCTCTTTCAGCCCAAAGACGAAGGATATATTTTGGCATGGGAGGTCAAAAACCACATGCTGGCGGATGTCGTCCAGTACGAAGCGGACGGGGCGTGGAATTTCCGGCTCAAAGGTTTTGAAGCGGGGACGACCAGCGTCAGTTTCAGAATCATGGATGATGATTTTGAATCGCTCGACATTCCCATCAAAATCAGCCCCAGCGCCGGCGGCGGCCTCAACAAATAAGCCGTTCGGCTGCGGCGTTCCTGTTCTTCTGCACAACTACCCGTTTGTTTTTCGCCGGAATATTGCCATATTCCGGCGTGTTTTTTGTTCTTTTAAACAACGGGAAAAATGCGAAAAAAACACCTCACATATACGACCGCGTTATTTTTTCTGCTTGTGCTGCTGTCGATCGCGACGCCGTATCTGCACAATCATGAGGCAGACTTTAACGAGCATGACGACTGTGTCGCGTATCTCCTGGCGACCATTTTCAGCTTGGGCATTATTTCCGTCTTTTTCTTTGCGGCGATTTTTGGTTATCAAAACGCTATCGTATTTCTCGTCTCGCAAAAACTCATTTCGAGCGTTTTTTCACCTCAGACCAGTCGCGCGCCGCCGTTTTCCTTTTAAAAATCAATTCTAATCAACAAGAAAAAGTTCAGCAGACTTTTTCAATGGAGAATCAGGAATTTTTATAAAGGAAATTTCTCATGGCACAACTGCGCTCTATTTTTGCTCTATTTTTTCTAACAACTTTTTTCTTCATCATCGGTTGTTCCGATGACAATAATCCGGTCAAAGAAAGTGATACGGATCACGATCATGCCGAGGCTGTCGGCTGCATCATCTCGTCAAGCGTCGTGGAACTGGCGCGTTATGAAAAAGGCGCAGTCACCGGGCAACTGCAAGTCAAGGCTGGTGAAGAGACGCCATTGTTGAGTATCGTTTTTATTGCGGAGGATGGCGATGTCTTTCAGCCGGAAGAGAATCATTACAAGCTCGCCTGGGACTTTTCGGCTTCGGATATTGCCGAGATTGAACAGCACGACGAAGACGGCAGGTGGCGCTTTCATCTGAAAGGCAAGAATGCCGGCAATACGGACATCACGTTCAAAGTTCTGCACGGTGACCATGCGGATTTTGTCGCGAAACCCATTCCTGTGCAGGTGGTCGCGCAATGAAGATCATCCACTATAAACCGGCCGGGCTGCTCCTGGCCGGCTTTCTTTTACTTATGGGACGACCTTCATACGCCCTGTCTCCGGCTCGGAGCACGGCGACCTTGCGGGGCACGCTGATCGAGGTTGAGACTGGCGAACCCGTCGCGTTTGTCAATGTCCTGCTACAGGAATTGAATCGCTCGATCACCAGCGATCCGAACGGTGAGTTTATTCTCGCCGATCTGACGCCCGGTGAGGTGACGTTAAAGACGTTTCGTATCGGCTATCGCAATATCTCGGTGCCGCTCAACTTAAAGCCGGACACGCTGGAGATCGTGCTGACGCTGAATCGCGCCGTCATTCACATGGGCGGCGTGATGGTCGAATCATCGCGTACCGGCGACAACTCCTTTGCGCAACCGGACATTCTTTTTTCCGACAAAAAACTGCATCAGGCGCTCGGCCAAACCATCGCTCAAACCATTGATTACGAACCGGGCATTTCGCAGCGCAGCATGGGACCGGCGCCGGCTCGCCCGGTGTTACGCGGTCTTGGCGGCGACCGGCTGCTGTTGCTGGAAGATGATGAACAAACCGGCGATTTGTCCGCCACCTCGACCGATCACGCTGTGGTGATTGAACCGATGACCGCCGAGCGGATCGAAGTCATTCGCGGACCGGAAGCGCTGGTGTATGGCTCGAATACCCTGGGCGGCGTCATCAATGTCATTCGTGGTTATGTGCCGACGAAACAATTAAAGAGAATCACCGGCTCCGGCAGCGCACAGGGCGAATCCGTGAATCGTGGTTTTGCCGGCGGGCTCGATTTAACCGCACCGGTCGGCCCTTTTACGGCGCGGGTGGACGGCAGCTATCGCAGGGCAAAAAATGTCGATACGCCGGAAGGGCAACTCATCAACACCGACATTCAAACGACCAACGGTTCCGGCGGATTAAGCCTGGTGCGGCAATGGGGATATGTGGGGCTGGCGGCAAGTCTTTACACATCCGACTATGGCATTCCACCTGATCCGGACGGCGGGCATCCGTCCGGCGTCAATATCAAACTGGATCGACGCCATACGGAACTCAAGAGCGAATATCGCCTTAATCGTTTCGGCCTGTCCCGGATCGATGCCAGCCTAAACCATTCGGTTTATTTCCATCAAGAGTTCGAATCAAGCGGCGACCTGGGCATGGAATTCGGCGTGGTGTCCGATTTTATCAACGCAACAGCATTTCTGAAAAATCGCGGCATCTGGAAAAACGGTATAATCGGAATTCGCGGCAACACGCGTGATTATGCGTCGGGCGGACTCACGTTCACGCCAAACACCTTTGAAACCGGTGCGGCCATGTTTTATTATCAGGAATTGCAAATCGACAAGTTCCTGCTGCACGGTTCGATTCGTTATGATTATAAAGATGTTGATCCGGGCGAACAGCGTCAATCTTCGACGGTCGGCCTCATCCGCCGCCGAACCTTTGCGGATTATTCCGCTGCGATTTCACCGCACTGGCTCGTCAATCAGCGCTGGACGTTTGGCGCGTCGCTTATGCGCACTTTTCGTGCGCCGACAACGGAGGAACTTTTTTCCGAGGGGCCGCACCTGGCATCGTATTCGTATGAAGTCGGCAATGCCGATCTGCAACAGGAAAACGCCATCGGTGTTGAACTTTTTGCGGATTTCAAGGTGGAAGATTCTTTCATCCGGTTTGCCATTTTTCAAAACGATATCCGGAACTACACCTTTCCGGTGAACACGGGCGAAAAAAGCTGGAGACGTTATGATTTGTTCATTTATCGATATGCCGGCGAACATGCGCTAATGCGCGGCGCGGAACTGTCGTTTCATCTGCCGCTCGTCGAACACATTCATACGGCCGGCTCCATGAGTTATGTTCGGGGAGATTTGGTTGATTTAAACCAGCCGATCCCCTACATGCCGCCGTTGGAAGTGAAAATCAATATCGGTTATGAACTCGCACAATTCAGTCTGAGTGGCGCCGTGCGCGCTGCCGCCAACCAGAACCGTGTCGGCCAATTCGAACAACCGACGGACGGCTACACGGTATTCGACTTGTACGCGCAGTACATGGTCTCAACAGAGCGGCATTTGCACTCATTTTCGTTAACAGTGGAAAATGTCTTTGATTCGGTCTATCGCAAACATCTCAATCGCGTGCGCCAAGTGATGCCGGAACCGGGACGAAATTTTCGTTTGCTGTATAAAATATTCATCTAAAAAAAATCCCCGATTGTTATGAATCGGGGATTTTTGCCAGTCAAAAATAATAACAGCCTAGTGGCCGAAATTATAAGTCAAGCCAATGAGCATACGGGGCACAAACTGCGGCTGATTAATCGCCTTGTCCGCATCCTCAAACGTATAATCGTCACGGCCGTTGACGGGATCATCGTCCGGGCTATATGATGTGTCGTGCCCGGTGAGTGTGCTGTTTTTATAATAGTCAAAACCGCCGGAAAAGACGAGATCAAGTTTTGAACTCATGCTGTAGTATTTTTCCAGACCAATGCCAATGCCCCAATGTTTGCTTTTGATATCAAAATCTTCATTGCCGCCAACATATTTGAAATTGCCTTTGAAATAGGACAATCGCGGACCAGCGACCATGTAAAAACGCTGCCAGGAGAACCAGTTCACCCGATAAAGAAAATCAAGGCGATAATCCCACGTTCGTCCCTTTTCTTCGGGAATACCGTTGGTGGCGTTATTGATAAATATTTTGCGGGCATCAGCCGGACTGCCAGGATCAACGGACGCATAATTGACCGCACACTTAAGAATGAACGGAAAGCCCTCGGCCAATTCCGAAACGCTCCCCTGCAGTTGAAAGCCGGGACCGCCGTTTGTGCCGCCCAGGATGCCGGCTGATAGTTTCTGTGAAAAAGTTGTTTTACTGAAAAACAATAACACACAAAGAAACAGCGTGACCGCGGTCAACCTCGATAATTTACGCATAGTCTTCTCCAAAAGAAATTTTCCCTCGTGGAAGAGCAAACACAATACCAAAGTAGAGTTGAGGCGTATAGTTTAATATTTTTCAGTAAATAAGCAAGTTAATATTCATCGCGATGCACCGTGTGCGGCGAAAAAGCGGGCAAACAGACGGCGATGTACTCGGCGCCGTCCGGGCCTGGTGTGCTGTAGCGCACCCACTCCCCGGCATGCGCAATAATCGCTTCATCAGCCTGGACAAGAATTGTCTCGTTTTCCGTCTCAACCTGAAGCGTCCCTTTGAGCACGAGCGTATATTCGTCAAAGTCAGGACGTTGGCCGGGTTCCACCCAACCGGCGGGACTTTTCATTCTGGCGAGACTGACGGCTTCAGTGTTCGAATTCACGCGGCCGACAAATTCCTGGATGAGCTTTGGCTTGGTGCCGACGGCCGCAACGACAGACGGGCGATTTATTTTAGTGGGCATAACGTTCTCCAGAGGAGCGGGTCTGTTCGGATGAACAAACCCGCTTTGAATTTTAGCTTCGTAGTTGTCGATTGTGCAACACGTACCAGAGCAAGCCCAAAACCATGGAGAACAAAAGACCGGTCAACATGGCTGAGGCGCTTTTACTATAGCACGATGTCATTTTTTGGATAAATTCGGGCGACTCTGGAACGGTACAGATAATGGTCACAAAACTGGAGCCGGGCGACAACTGATGACACGACGCTCGGCTCATTTCTAGAAAAAATCCGAGTGCCCCTAAAAGAATAGTGATGCCGCTGAGATAAAGCAAACCATCGAGCGCGGCACTGATTTTATCAGTTTCCTTGTTTTGCACATATCGATAGAGAATATAAACCGCGCCAACCACAGGAAACACCATCAAAAGACTATAAGGGCTGGCAAAGAAAAATGAACCATTCATGGCGACCTCCATTGGTTTCAATCATGCAATCGATGCGGGATATTTTGGCAAAGCAGCACCACATCCCACATCAACGTAGTTAAACGTCCAACCGGTTGACAAAAACACGTAAAACAAACCAGATGAGCGCGGCAATCATAAAAACAATGAGGCCGAACAAAATGGTGATCAACGATATCGAATAGCCGCCGGCGACGATAGCCGGAGAAATATCGGAGGCGGCTTGAATCGCCTGCATGGCGTACATGATGCCGAGAAAATGCGCGAAAAATCCGACGACGACACTATAGCCGCCCCAGAATAAAATCGAATTTATGCCGTTTTCGAGCTGTTTTTTGTTTTTCTCTTTTGTGGAAAAAACTTGCATGCCGCGAACAATCGACAAAACGAGGACGATAATGAGCATCACAAGAAGCAGCCACATAAACGGGCCGCCGGCTTGAAAATAGTATAACATAATAACCTCCAAAATGTCTAATAAAATGAGCACCTGAAAAAGTGTGCTCATGATTCATCAGGTTAACAGCAGTTCTGCTTCGGCCATCTCCACTGCACTGGTTTTTATGTGGAGGGTGTACCAAAACAGCGCCAGGAACATGGTTGAGAGCAGGCTGGCCATCATCACCGATGACGATACCATAAAACACTCGGCAATTGAACCGACGTGCTGCTCGGACGTCGGCACCGTCGTTACCAAGGTGATGAGGCTGCCGCCCGGGTAGACCGTATCGACTCCATGTCGCAAGAGTTCGTAAAAATATCCGGTAAACCCGAGGGCCAGACAAAACGCACCCATGTATCCGATGACGTTGATGCCCTTTCGGAGGATCTTAATTTTATAATCTTTCACTAGATAGAGTTTATAGAACTTGCAAAAGAACTGCAGCAGGCCGGCGAGCGTCAATCCCCAAATCGGCCAGACAAATATGGATTGCTGGAACATCTGATTCGTCAGCACAATACGACCGGAAAGGATTGCGATTGTTATCAAGGTGAGCACCAGCACAATACGCTCCCAGCGGCTTTGAACGTTGACAGCCATCTTGTCCATCCATTTTTGCAGCAGCGGCTGATGAATGGAAGAGAGCTCGGCAATCGTTGAATCATCGAGGATGAATTTTTCTTGCGCCAGACGAGTGGCTTCTTCATCGGACGCGCCGCTCTGTCGATAAAAATCGTAGGCGTCATCGAGGTCAGCGGAAATCTCCAAAAGAATACGGGCCTTGATCGGCGGTGGTGCATCCAATCGTTCATTTATGGATTTCAGTAGGGAGGAAAATCGACTCATTGTTCCGCCACTCCTACAATATTAAAAAATTGCTCAAAAAATTCATGCCACTGAGACACCTGCGAGGCGACATATTTTTTTCCAGCGGCGGTTAGCGAGTAGTACTTGCGTTGTCGCTTGGGTCCCTCCTGCTTCCAAATCCCTTTGATCAGCTTTTCCTTTTCAAGGCGATGCAGTATGGGATAGAGCGTGCCGTGATTGAATTTGAAACGGCCGTTGCTTTTTTGTTCAAGTTCCAAAGCCAATTGATAACCGTGCTTTTTTTCATCCACCAGAATAGATAAAATCAAAGTTTCGTTAAAATGCTTTGTCAATGTGGGTATATCAAGCATCGGCTGTTTCATTTTATATATAGACCATGTTTATATAGATCATCTTTATATACATCATCAATATATACTTGATCTATACAAATGTCAAGTTTTTTTTGATGTTTTTCATCTCTCGTATTGTTTTGTTTTTTGCTCATTTCTTTTAACTTTAGGACAGGATTTCCCATGTGGGCAATATCCATCAGGTTTAGTATTTTTTATTTTGACAAACACCAAAGTTTTGCAACACTGGAGAACCAATGACACTCCATCGACACATTATCACGCTTTTGTTCGTGTTTATCTCGCTCGGCTTTTCGAACGAAACCGTCTTTTATGTTTCCGTGGACGGGAATGATAACTGGTCGGGTAGACTGGCCGAACCGATGGCACAGGATGGCCCGTTTGCCACGATCGACCGTGCACAGCAGGCGGTGCGGGAACTCAAACAAGCCGGTCAGATAACCGGCCCGGTCACCGTGTCTATCCGCGGCGGTTTTTATACGCTCGATAAAAAAATCTTGTTTCTGCCGCAGGATTCCGGCACGCCCGAAGCGCCCATCACCTACAAAGCGTTTGAAAATGAGGCGGTTATCTTTTCATCTGCAAAACGAATCAACGGCTGGCGATGGATTCGCGACAACACGTGGGTCTGCGACATACCGGACGTCTTAGAAAATGGCTGGAATTTTCGCGCCCTTTTTGTCAACGGTGAACGACGCCATCGGGCGCGCACACCAAACAACGGCTATTTTTACGTCAAGGATCCCATGGAAGGCGACAAATGGGATTTTCATCACTATCGCTACCAATTTGGTTTTTATCCGGGCGATTTGATTTCGAGTTGGCGCAATCTCAACGACATGGAAATTGTGGTGCTGCACTTTTGGTCCGATGCGCACTGTCCAATCAAAGAGATCGATCCGCAAACGCTCACTGTCAAACTGGCGACACCGGCATGGCGTCGGTTTACCGCCGAACACTCGGCCAAAGGTGCGCGCTATTTTGTCGACAATGTGTATGAAGGCCTGGATCAAGCCGGTGAGTGGTATCTGGATCGGCAGCTTGGCCGGCTATTTTATCTGGCGCATCCGAATGAAGATATGCGAACCGCCGAGGTTTTGGCCCCAACGCTGGACCAGTTGCTGATTTTTCAGGGCAATTCACTGCGTGATGATTTTGTCGAACACATCACTCTCGAAGGTCTGACATTTGCGCATACGGACTGGACGTTGCCGCCGGGAGACGCCGGTGATCATCAGGGCGCAGACACCGTCCCCGGCGCCGTGCTCATGGACGGCGCCCGGCACGTCAGTATTAAAAATTGCACTATCGAACATATCGGCAACTATGGCATTGACATCGGTCTTGGCTGTTATGATGTGCACATCGAAAAAAATAAAATTCACGATGCGGCTGCCGGCGGCATCCTGGTTCATGGCGCCCGCGCCGGCGACGACGAGCGTCAGAAAACGCATCACATTTCCATTCTCGATAACACATTGACGCAACTGGGCCGCATTTATTATTCCGCGGTCGGCATTTGGGCCATGCACGCCTCGGAGTGCAGGATCGCCTACAATGACATCAGCGATCTTTATTACACCGGCATTTCCGTCGGCAAAGAATGGGGATATCGACAGAGCGCCTCGTATGGCAATATCATCGAATTCAATCACATTAAAAATGCCGGGCAGGAGATGTTATCCGATATGGGCGGCATTTACACGCTGGGCGTGTCGCCGGGCAGCGTCATTCGTAACAACCTGGTGCACGATATCGCGACCAACGGGTACGGCGGCTGGGGACTGTACACGGATGAGGGCAGCAGCGGTTTTCTCATCGAAAATAACATCGTGTACAACGCCAAAGCGTCCAGTTTTCATCAGCATTATGGCAAGGATAATATCATCCGAAATAATATTTTCGCCAATGCGCGCGAGTCGCAGCTCGAACGCACGCGCAATGAAGATCATCTGAGTTTTGATTTTTTCCACAATATTGTCTACTGGAACAGCGGCGAGCTGCTTGGCAAAAACTGGGACGGTGACACCAGCAACTTTAACATGCAAAACAATCTGTATTACCGCACCGATGGCAAGCCGATTACATTTAAAAAACAATCAATAAAAAAATGGCAGCAACGCGGCCAGGACGTCAATTCCATTTTTGCTGATCCACATTTTGTCGATCCCGAACGTGGCGATTTTAATTTAGAGGACGACTCTCCCGCGTTCGATCTGGGATTCGAGCCCATCGACATGACGGCCATTGGCCCGCGCACCTGGCCAAATGAAGTTGAAGAAATTCTCTATTGGAGCGCCGCCGATTCTACAGAGCAACCGGCTTTATTTTACAATTCAGGTTCCGAACAGAAAAAGCCGTTGCTTGTGGGGCTGCATTCATGGTCGGGCGACTATCGGCAAGACAGTGACGCGGCCTATGCAAGATGGTGTATATTGAAGGACTGGGTATTCATCCATCCGAATTTTCGCGGCCCCAATGACCATCCCGAGGCGACCGGCTCCGAGCTTGTGGTAGCGGATATTCTCAGCGCCGTCGATTTTGCAAAGAAAAATGCCGTCATTGACGATCGTCGAATTTATCTGATCGGTGCGTCGGGTGGCGGCTACACAGCGCTGCAGATGGCGGCCAAAGCGCCGGATGCCTGGGCGGCCGTATCCGCCTGGGTGCCCATTGCGGATTTGACCGCGTGGTATCACGAAAGCCTTGAACGGGAAAATCGCTATGCCGGGATGATAGAACAATCGTGTGGCGGCGCACCAGGGAATTCGGACAGTATCAACGCTGAATATTACCATCGTTCTCCCATTAACTTTTTAAACGTTGTCAACGAGGTGCCGATCGATCTGAATGCCGGCCTTTACGATGGCCACACAGGCAGCGTGCCCGTAAGTCATTCCATCAGAGCGTTTAATGCCCTAGCCGATCCAAACGATCGAATCACAAACGAGCAGATTGAAACCTTTGTGAACGACATGCGCGTGCCGGACGACTTGCAGGGCGATTATGTTGATCCCTATTATGTCGATAAAAACGTACTGTTCAGGCGGACATCCAACAGAGCGAGACTGACGATTTTTGATGGCGGGCACGAGATCATTCCAAACGCTGCATTGCACTGGTTACAAAAACAGACGAAGAAATGAACATTATTGAGATAAACAGCACGACTTTTATTTTTGAATCCGAGCTGACTTTTACCGCATCACGCAGCAGCGGACCGGGCGGCCAGCACGTCAATAAAGTGAGCACCAAGGTGACGGTGGAATTTGACGTGCAAAACTCGCCCAATTTGACCGATGAACAAAAAATGTTGATCCGGGAGCGTTTGGAAAGCAAGCTCACCAAAGAAGGGATTTTGCAGGTCTCGTCGCAAGTCTCGCGCAGCCAGCTAAAAAATAGAGAAACGGCGGTGAATAAACTTGTCGATATGCTGCGCGACGCCTTGACGGTACCAAAGAAAAGACGCCGCCGCAAAATGTCGCTCGTCGCAAAGTATGCGAGATTAGAAGCAAAAAAACATCGAAGCGAGATTAAACAACATCGCAAAAAAATCGATTATTAATTGATTACAGCTTTACCTGCACTCGGGCACGATTATCAACAACAACGTAACCGATGATCGGAGCGATAACGCCGGCGTCTTTCAGCATCTGTTCAAGCTGAACCGCTTTTTCTTCAGCCACAGAGATCAGCAAACCGCCTGATGTTTGCGGATCATTCAATAACCACTGTTGATCCTGCGTCAGGCCGGCCGCGTAATCCACCTTGGGGGCGACATACAAGTGATTTGCCTTTGTACCACCGGGCACGGCACCCATCGCCGTTGTTACAATTGCTTCCGGAATAATCGGAATCGAATTGTAATTGAGCACAATTCCGACGCCGCTTCCCTGAGCCATTTCAAGCGTATGCCCCAACAAACCGAAACCGGTAATATCAGTCATCGCATGTACGCCGATCTTTTGCGCCACATCAGAAGCGATGTTGTTGAGCGTCGCCATCATCCTGGAAATACGATCGATCACATCAGAATCAGCTTTACCGCCTTTGAGCGCGGTGGTGATTGTGCCGGTTCCGATCGGCTTGGTCAACAATAACACGTCACCCGGTTGAGCATTGGCGTTGGTAATAATTTTTGCGGGATGAATGGTCCCGGTCACCGCAAGGCCGTACTTGAGCTCATCATCGCCAATCGTATGTCCGCCAACAATGACTGTATTGGCTTCGTTGGCCTTATCCTGACCGCCAGCCAGAATATCAGCCAACACATCCATCGAAAAAATTTCCTTCGGAAATCCAACGATGTTCAGCGCGGACAACGGCGTGCCGCCCATGGCATACACATCGCTCAACGAGTTGGCGGCGGAGATTTGACCATACATGTACGGATCATCAACAATCGGCGTAAAAAGATCAACCGTTTGCACGAGCGCCAGCTCGTCACTAATTTTGACAACGCCGGCATCATCCGCCGTATTAAAGCCGACGAGTACCCGCGGATCATTATTCTGTTTCGGCAGCTTTTCCAAAGCTGCGGCCAATTCATTTGGCGCCAGTTTAGACGCTCAGCCGGCGCATTTGACCGACTCGGTCAAGCGTTGATTATTTTTCACAAATTTTTTTGACAAATGAACCTCTTGCTTTTTCACGTGTATCTTTGGGAAATTGTTGGTAAATATACACATTTTAAAAATAAAAACATTGACTTCAATTGGATAAATTTATAAATTTGTCGGCTTTATGAAAAAAGATTATAGAAAAAAATCAGCCCCCGCGCCAACTGTAAAAAAGACAGGATTGGCGCTGACCACAACCAACTATGTGATATTTGCTATGGCGGTTGTCGTCTTAATCATTGGTTACTATTTCCTTTCTATTGGCCCCGCCAACAGCGTACAATCATTAACCATAGCGCCGATTATTCTGGTGATTGGTTATGTTGTTCTCGTACCACTGGCGATTTTTTGGCGTAAAAAAAAATCATCGCCAACGACGGGCGATTAGCTCAGCTGGTTCAGAGCACCTGCCTTACAAGCAGGGGGTCATAGGTTCGAATCCTATATCGCCCACAGTTTTTAAAAGAGTTAAAGTGACCGCTTGTTTATTGGGGAAGAAGTGGGGAAAATATGGGGAAAATGTTTCTTTCTTGAATAAAGGATTATCAAAGTCACTATCAGTTAAAATACTGTTAATGGCTTTTTTATTTATACCGCTCCGTTTATTCCTTCTACTTCAATCATTACAATTTTTGAAATATTTTTTCAGAACCGGAACGCGCTGGAACGGATTTTTTTTGGATGCGAAATGTTTTTTTTAGAGCCGGTCCGGCGCCGAATCCGGGGCGACCAGAATTGGAATGGGGCAGATTGGAACTGAATTGGCGGCGGATTGAACGCGAGTGAAGTTGGATCGGATGCCGATTGAACGCTTTCACCACTTTTTCAGATGTGGATCGTAGCCGACCAGAGTTGGAACGGAATCGACTCCGGCCGATTTAGAATTGGATCGCACATCGGTGTGTAGATGCGGTAAAGTTGAATTTTAAAAAATCCGAGTAGAGACCCGGATTCGCACCTTGGTTCGAATTGACGATTCAACGCATATCGTTTCCAACATACCTCGTTTGTCATGGTTTGGATTGTTTGTTCGCGTCATGTAGAGTCTGCTGAACAAGCTTAAGATTGATCATACCACTTTTGACGCGATGCTGTCACGACTTTTTGATCGATATGGTTTGTCGCCGTAGTTATCTTGTCGACGCATGCAGCAAAAGGACAAAACGCCTCCGGTTGAATCCGCCAATGACAAATACACTCTTTTTTATCCTTTCAAAGCGCCAAAGGTTATGTCATAATGAACATTGCAAAATCCACCTAATGAGGACGTTGCCTGCGGTAAAAACAGCTTGAAAATCTCTTTCAAAAAGTGATGGGTTCTATGTTGCGTATAAAAATTTTGATGACCAGCCAGGCCGTAAGATAGGCAAGACTTGCGAAGCCAAAGATGACATAATAACTACCTGTTATCTCCAAAATATATCCGACCGCCGTTGCCACAAGCATCCCGCC
>CAYSNA010000122.1:0-13309 GCA_964432185.1 uncultured Cytophagia bacterium | reverse complement strand
CATCGGTTTTCTCGGCGAGGATCAGTTTCTTGAATTCGGCTTTCCCTATTTTAAGGAATTATTCAGCGCTGATGTATCAGTGAATTTTTTACATAACGATGCGCCTTGCCTCGCCTCGGCGCCGCACTTGCCGGACATGGGCGTCAACTTGTTCAACATGGGATTTGATGTTGATTTGAATGAGCTGAAAAAACTGACAAAGAACAAAGTGACGCTGCTCGGCAACATCCCGCCGCGCGATGTCCTCGCCGCCGGCACACCGGAGGACGTGCGTTTGGCGACGTCAACATTAATCCATTCTTTGGAAAACCGGAGACGCGTTATCTATTCCTGCGGCGGCGGCATGCCCCCCGGCGTGCGTTCAGAAAATTTAATGTCCTTTGTGGAAACGGTTGAACAACTGGCGTCTTCACACAACTAATTGTAAAAATTCAACCCGGAGTGAACACTGACCTCTTCCCCATTCTTTAATCTTGTCAACGCGCGTCAAAGCGTTCGTCGATTTACGGACCAGCCCGTCGAACGAGAGAAATTGATCCAATGCATCGAAGCGGCGCATCTCGCCCCGTCGGCCGAGAACGTACAGCCGTGGCGTTTCTGCATTGTCGATGATCCGGCGACCAAAGCCAGACTGGCGGATCACGCCTTCACCGGCGTTTTTCGTGCCACGCGCTGGGCCGAACGCGCGCCGGTGCTCGTGGTGATTTTTGCCGAACTGGATATTCTCGCCAACCGCATTGGCAAACAAATGACTGGTATCCACTATTACCTCATCGATATCGGTATTGCCGGCGAACATTTTGTATTGCAGGCGCAGGAGCTTGGACTCGGTTCGTGCTGGATCGGCTGGTTCAATGCCAAAGGCGCCAAAAAAGCGCTGAACGTGCCCGGCTCCTATCGCGCGGTTGAAATGTTGGCGCTCGGTTACCCGGCAGAAAATTATCATCGCGAGCGCAAACGCAAACCATTAGAAAACATTCATTTTTTCAACGAGTATGGCTTATGAAAAATCCTGAATTTATTCAAGGCACCTTGATCAAACGATATAAACGGTTCCTCGCCGATGTTCGGCTCGACAATAAAAAAATCATCACGGCCGCGTGCTCGAATACCGGCAGCATGCGCTCATGCAGCGATCCGGGCAGCCGCGTCTGTTTATCAACAAGTGACAATCCAAATCGAAAATTCAAATACACCTGGGAGCTGGTGCAGGCAAATAATACCTGGGTCGGCATCAACACACTCATCCCCAACAAGCTGGTGTTTCGCGCCATTCAAAAAGGGCAGATCGCGGAGTTGGCCGGTTACCCGAATGCGCGCAAAGAGGTGAAATATGGTGCAAACAGCCGCATCGATATTTTGCTGAGTGACGCCGATAAAAAATGTTATGTCGAAGTGAAGAACGTCACGCTGGTGGAGGACGGCATTGCCCGTTTTCCCGATGCGGTGTCCGAGCGCGGCGCCAAACATCTCAACGAGCTGATGAGCATGATCGATGCGGGCCATCGCGCCGTCATGTTTTATCTGGTGCAGCGCGGCGATGCCGGCCTCTTTCGCCCGGCCGATGATATTGATCCGGTTTACGCCGAGACGTTGAGACGGGCTCACCAACACGGCGTGGAGATTTTGGTGTACGCGGCAAACGTCAATATTGAAGAGATTACCCTGGGAAAACCGCTGCCGTTTGAACTGTAAAAGCTTTGAAAATCTGAGCTCCGCATTCAATCGATCAAATACCAGCGCTCGTGCACAAATTTTACCGCCTCCACTCTGTCCCCCCATCGACACACCGCTTACACAAATTGTTGAGCATTTCAAAATTGTCCAGCACGAAAAACAGCGATGTAAGCAAAGTGTGCACTCGAGTACACAATCAATTTCTCAGTATAAACTCTGATAAATTCAATGCGTCACAGAGCACTGTTTTACTTGACCTTATCCTTGTTAAAAATCTTTAGTTCAAAACTGGCATATTCTCTGCTTAAAGCCAAAGTAATTCGAAGGACGATTTCTGTCCCCGGGGACATTCGAAGGAGAATCCGTCTAAATGCACCCACTTTTAGACCGATTCGACGATCGACCTCCTCTTTGTGCGTGGGTGGACGGGTGAGTGAGGTGATCGCACAATAATTCATTATTGAAAAGACTGTTGACTCAGTGAGGGCATCGGATCACTCCAGAGTTTTCTCGGGAGTGACCTACTGGACAGCAAAGCATCATTCAGCAGGAGTATGTACTTTTTCACGGAGGTTTTACACCATGTTTACGAAACGCATCTTGGGTATGTTTTTACTCGCATCATTTTTGTTCTGCAGCGCCTCGGTCGCATTTGCCGATGGCGATGGATTCATCGACACAACGCTGCCAGTGTTTACCGGAAACTATGACATTGTTGTTGCCAATCTCGGCTCACTCAATTCACGCGGCAAAACCACCAGCCTGGTCAAATTGCCGTCCGATGCTGACATTATTGCGGCTTATGCCTACGGCAGCGGCTACAGCGATTTGACTCGCGATCAGCTCGGCGATATCGAAATTGACTTTCGTAATAAAACCGATCAAAACTCGGTCACGGCCTACGCCACGCTCGTGGGTTATGAAGAGGTGGATGGACTGAATTATTTCACCTATCGAGCCGATGTAACACAAGTCGTCTCGGCCGGAACAAAAACCTATCGCATGAACGGCTTTACCCTGCCGAACATGCCGACTTCGGCCGCCGGATTTCACGGCGTCGCGTTGGTGATTGTTTATGCGCAGGAGAATCTGCCGCAGGCTGATATTCACATCGCAGACGGGGTGGATTTCTTTTCCGCCGCCAAGGATATGGGCGCCACCGATGTGACGGTTTTTGACATTCCGGCTCTGGGTTTTAATCAAGCCGCATCGGTTAAAATATGCGCGGCGCAAAACAGCAAGACCACGGGCGACGCCACCACTCTGGCCAACGGCATCTGGTACGCTACTGGAGACGGCGCCGAACCGACGGCGCTGATCGACGCCGCAGGCGCCGTTGCTTTTGATAACTCGTCACAAACGGATCCGGCCATCGATACTGATCCGCTATATGCTGTCTCAACCTATGGCCTGCCGGAAAAATGGTCCACGGTTGAAATGACCATGCCGATTTCCGATTCGGATACATGGGCCGCGTTGCAGCTCGAATCACAATCGGATAAAGAAGGCGCTACGCCGTACGAAGGCGTATGGATCATGGCGGCCGTGCGTGTTGTCCTCGAAGAAGTTGGCTGCGGCACCATCGGTGATGTTGTCTTTTACGATCGCAATGGCGACGGCATTCAATCGTTGAATACGGAACCGGATCAATACGGCCGCACCAATGAACGCGGCATTCCCGGCGTGACGGTGCGTTTATATCAGGACAATGGCGACGGTGTTTTTAATACGGCACATGATGCCAAAATCGATACCATGCTGACCAATGAGTTCGGCTATTATGAATTCCGTTACCTGGAGCTCGGCACCTACTTTGTTGAAATTGACCACGAGCGACTCGATCCGCAGTACATCTATTTCACCAATATTTCCAATCCAACGGATGCGATTGTCTTGAGCGAATGCACCCCGGTTTTGGATATTGACTTTGGATTGGCCATTTCCAACCTGCCAAGCGGCGGCGCCGGCAGCCGACGCGGTGGTGGCGGCAGCAATACGGGCGGCTTTGATTTTGGCAATTTCGATTTTGGCAGTTTTGGCGATGATACCGGCAGCGGCTTTAACTTTGGCGGCGGCGGTTTTATGGGCGGCTTTGGCCAAACCATGCCGGTTGAATTGTCCGATTTCGAGATCCTCGAATCCGACACCCAAGTCAAGGTGGCTTACCTTGCAATCGATTCCGAAGAATCCAATTTCCAGGTCTATCGCAGCATCGATCGATACGACGGTTATGAGGCCATTCTCGTCACCATGGAAAAGACAGCGGTTGAAGATCGCCTTGTGTTCACAGATGAGGATGTCGATGCCGGCTCGCACTATTATTATCATATTGTCGAAATTGACGAACGCGGTGATCGCCTGATGCACGGCCCGGTTGGCGTACAGGTCAGCGGTCTGCCGTCGGCCTACAGTTTGAGCGACGTTTATCCGAATCCGTTCAACCCCAGCACCAAAATCAGCTACCAGCTCCCGGAAGCCGGACAGGTAACGCTGGAAATTTATAATATGATGGGCCAAAAAGTCAAATCGCTGGTTTCGGTCTCCCAGTCCGCCGGCTCGCATGTGGTAAACTGGGACGGCACGAACGATCTCGGTCACACCGTATCCGCCGGCGCGTACATGGTTCGTTTGAGCGCCGGCGATTTTGAAGCGACACGAACGATCACGTTTTTGAAATAAGTCACAACTCGGTCAGGATTCAAATCCTGACCGGGTTTTACCGAATCAGTTTTGAGTTTTCTCCTCCACAAAAAAAGGGATGTCGAGTGGGCCGGCATCCCTTTTTGATATTGATTAGCTCTGAGGTCCGAGATCACTCAGCTTCAATCTGAAATCAAAAAATCGACGATTGCAGATTAAATATTTTTAAAGTTCTCGCAGCCAGATATTGCGATAACTCACAGGATCGTTGTGGTCCTGCAAGGAAATCGGCTGTTTGACCGGGTGCGGCTCCCACGTCGGCACTCCCCTGTTTGCGGTCAATCCTTGTAATTCAACATGATTGTGAACCAACACGCCGTTATGAAACACGGTAAAATAGCCCGGCGTTTTCAGCGTGCCGTCCTCATGAAACCGTGGCGCCATGTAAATAATATCGTACGATTGCCATTCGCCCGGTTTGCGGCTGGCATTGACCAAGGGGATATACTGTTTGTAAATCGAACCAGCCTGGCCGTTTACATAAGTTGAATTATCATAGGAATCCAGGACCTGCACTTCATATCGATCCGACAAGAACACGCCGCTGTTGCCGCGTTTTTGGCCGTCTCCGGCGATCTCAGTCGGCGTCCGCCATTCGATGTGCAACTGACAATCGCCAAAACTGTCTTTTGTCACCATGGGACCGGTCTTTTTCACCACGGTCACCGCGCCGTCCTTGACCTCCCAGCGCGGCGGATTGCCTTTGCGGTCTTGCCATTTCGACAGATCGACGCCGTCAAATAAAATGATCGCATCGGACGGCGGCGCCGAATCGACGGTTCCCGGCGTGACAATCGGCGGCACCGGCTCGTAAACTTCGGTATCGGCGGGTTTCATCTCCTGAGCAAAACCGAGAGCACATAGGGCAATCAGCAAAACAACAAATGTAAATTGACGCATTTCGATCTCCTTTTCCATTATTTATTCTTTTCCAGGTTGTGGGATATAATGAAAAAAATACAACCGTTTTTGTTACAAGTCCAGCGTTTTGTTAACAAAACACAATCTGCAACGGGATGAATTCGTTGTTTTTTAATTACCCTGAATTTCCTATCTTTTTGTAACCAACCATACAGGAAACAATTATGAAAAAAATCATTCTTATGCTTTTAGCGATTCTCACCGCGCTGCTCATTTTCGCCGCGGCGCATGTCTTGTATTACACCCGCGATCGCCATCCCGGTTACACACTGGATGTAACACTCGCGGCGCCGGATAGACCGAATATGCGCGTCGGCTTTGCCAAAACAGCCATCACGCCGAACCTGCCGGACACCTGGGTGGATGCCGACAGCAACGCGAAATATGAACCGGACAAGGGAGACACCTTTACCGACGGCAACGGCAACGGGCAATTCGACGCCATCTGGCTCGCCGGATTCGGCAACAAACGCGCCGCCAACGGCGTGCACGATGACCTGTGGGCGCGCGTCATTCTGTGGGATGACGGCACCAACGTCGTGGCTCTCGCGTCGCTGGATGCCATTGGCCTGTTTCATGACGACGTCATTACCATCCGCACCATGGTGGCCGAACAATTTCCGGATATCGATCACATCATCATCACTGCCACGCACTGTCATGAAGTGCCTGACCTGATGGGCATGTGGGGCAAAAGTGAATTTAAAAGCGGCGTCAACAAAGAGTATTTAACATTTGTGCAAAAGCAAACCGCCAAAGCCGTGGGCCAGGCGTTTGAAAACCGCCAACCGGCGATTCTCAAAATCGCCAAAATTGATTCGGTTGAAAAAGACCTCATCGAAGACGCCCGCCCGCCCTATATTTATGATGACGCCATTCGGATGATGAAAATCGAGCATGCCGAAACCGGCGATTTTCTCGGCATTCTTTTAAATTACGGCTGCCACCCGGAAACGCTCGGCAGCCGCAATCTGCTCGTCACTGCTGATTATCTGCATTATTGGCTCGATGGCCTCGAACGCGGCTTATTTTACGATGGTGTCGAGAAACGTCCCGGCATGGGCGGTATGGCGATTTTTGCCCAGGGCGCTGTCGGTGGTTTGATGACGGCCATGGGCAACGAAACATACGATCCCTGGCTGGATAAAACATTTGAAAATCGCGAACGCACTTTTGATAAAGCCCGAGCGCAGGGTTATCGCCTGGCGGATAAAGTTTTAGATAAACTTGAACAAGACGATTGGCAGACGATTGAACATCCGGGCATCCACCTCAAAGCAAAAACGTTCAACTTTAAGCTGCAGAACAAGATATTTCTTCTCGGCGGAATTGTCGGCGTTTTTGACCGCGGCTTTAAACAGCTCAAATATCTGCGCAGCGAGGTCAATCTTTTGACCATTGGTCCGGCCTGGTTTCTCACTATGCCCGGGGAAGTGAATCCGGAAATCATCAACGGCGGCATCGAAACGCCGGCGCGGTGCGATTTTGACATCGATCCTATTGAAGTCCCGCCACTGCGTGAGTTGATGCAGGGCGAGATCAATTTTGCCATTGGTCTGGCGAATGACGAGGTCGGTTACATCATGCCAAAAACACATTGGGATGTTGAGGCGCCGTTTACCTACGGTCGCGATAAAGCCATGTACGGCGAAGTGAACTCACTCGGACCGGATGCCGGACCAACGTTTTATGAGGAAGTGAAAGCGCTGATAAAGTAAGATCCTTGGGCATTCCGCCGCCGGAGCGGCGGAACGAGGATGATGAAACACACCAGCCTGCTAGAAACGATAGTTATAATTGATCTTCATCCTTGACGTGCTCTGCGCCAGGGTAAAATCCTGCAGATGCGGATTCATCCGATCCATGGGATCGCTCCAGAGCGAATTCCAGGCAAACAGAATTTCGTTCCCGGGCGTGATGATCCAGCGCAACCGCGACTGCCAGCCAAATTGGCGCGATTCGTCATCATATTGGATAAAACTGTGCAGGGTCAATTGCGGACTAAACAGCAGATCAAAATTGATTCGGTAGACATCCAGTGTAAAAGCGCCATCCGGCAGGGTGATATCATTATGTTCAAATTCCGCTGCCAGGGCCACGGGCACGCTCACTTTATAGCCGCCTCGCACCTGCACCTGATTGCCGCTGCCCGTCCAAAAGTCGCCCCACTCATAATCAACGGCGGCCCACAAACGGCGCCGTTCCGCACCGGAGATCCTGATCGCCTGCCGGGTAAATTCGTAGGTATCCGCCGGAATGACATAGTCCGCGTAGATATTAAATCCATCGTCAAGCCGCTCATACTTGCGACTTAATTCATACGACACCTGATCTCCCGATAAAAATCGAAAACCGATGGGCTCAACCTCGATTTCTCTGGTCAGCAGCCGATTATCAAAGTCCGTGACATAATCGATTTCTGCCGAGATTTCAAGCTGCAAAATTCCCCAACGATTGGGTCGCGGACCAAAAGCCAGTCGGCTGTACGAATTACGGATATTTTTACGGGGAACAAAACCAACACCGGAGACAAAATTGGTATCAATTTGCACATAGCCGGCATTAAAATTGACGAAATCATTCGGGTAGCTGATTTCGGTTCCAAAGGCCACATCCCGGCCGGAGAGACCCTCGGTATTCGATTTGAGACCATAGAGATGATACATCAAATTTTTATCGCCGCCAAACGTTGATGTCGCCAGTTTGACATCAGCGCCCAACACCCCGTTTTGTTGCAGCGACTCGCCGCTTCGATGCGTGCCAATGACGCCGATCGCCGACTGCTCGCCAATATTTCGACTCACACGCGCGACCGCAAAATTTTGAACTCCCGCCTGTGGATCATCCGCCACGTCGAGCACGCCAATGTTCCACGGCCCCACCTGTCCGGTCACCTTGCCGCCGGCCAAAATTGGAATCGGCGTGCCATCAACATCGAGCCCAATACGCCTGGACCAAAAAGTTATCAATTTTGGATGATACTGCTCGCCCTCGTTGGCGAACTGGAAATAATTGTAGCCATCAAGAAAAAAATCACGCTTTTCCGGAAAATAGAGTTGAAAGCGAGTGAGATTGACCTGGCGGGCGTCAACTTCCGTCTGGGCAAAATCTGTATTAAAAGTGAGCACGCTTTTTAAGCCCGGCGTTAATTGATAAAAGACATCGAGGCCGACATCTTCCTTCCACCTTGTTTTTTCATCGCGCTTTTGATTGAAACCGCCAAGCGCATAAGGACGAATATCCAGGCCGATGCATTGACTGATGCCCGTCTGCCCAACAATTTCCGCCGCATCGGACACCTGATATTCGTGCGCATTCAGATTGGCGACCGGCCAGTAGGCTTTTTCAGATTTACGCTGGATATCCCGCGAAAATTTGATACCCCAGGTCGTTTGCGTCGGATGAAAATTGAGCGATTTGAACGGGATGGCGACTTCGGTCTCCCAGCCAAATTCATTGATACTGGAACGCCCAAGCCAAATGCCGTCCCAGTCTTTGTTCATCGTCGCGCCATTTTGGCTGAACAGTGCATCGCCTTTGGAGCCACGGGCATTGATCTCAAACCAGTACGAATTGCGCCGATCCAGAAACGTATCCAGAATGATGACAACCTTGTCCTCATTCGGCAATGGCGCATCGCGGCCGATCTCTTTGGCGGTGATTTTTGTGGGATCATCATAGCAGATAAAACCGACGTACAGATAATCCTTGTCATAGCAGATATGCGCGACGGTTTTTTCGGACACCGGCTCGCCGGTGTTCGGTTCCCGTTGAACGAACTCGGTCACCACGGCCGCCTGCTGCCATGGTGTCTCATCTATCACGCCGTCAATTTTGGGCGGCGTATCAACATAAATCGCTTCAAGCGTTGCGGCAAATACTCCATTGGCCAGAAGCAAAAAGAATACAGCACGTTCAAAGTATTTCATAGAAATTCCCATCATCTCGTTCGCGGTTGATTGACGCAGGTATTGGACAAAAAGACGAATGACTGTTAAACAAGTTCTTGGTTTAAATAATTTTCCTTACTCAAAAGTCGTGACGCCGTATCGGGACGATAAGCCGGGATTGTTGACAAACTTTTCATCAGATAAATCAAAACATGTCATTATAAAAAATACAATTCCAAACACAAAGAACACGGAGTACACGAAGGGAAGTCTTGATTCTTGGCCTTTTATCTAAATTACTTTCTTGGTGTTCTTCGAGCGCTTTGTGGTTTAGAAATTTTACAAGTTAGAGAACAAAACAAGATATCATCCGTTTGGAGATATAAAGCTTCGGCACCATGAAAGTTCAAGATAAAACTAAAAAAATGGAAAAAATAATGCAAAAACAAAATGTACTTGCGATGGCCATCCTGTGCATGTTCGCTGTTCAGACGCTGGTTGCGCAGCCCGGCCCGCGGATGACCAATGTTGACCACATCAGTCGAAAATGGCTGGATATTTCCTATGCCACTCAATCCACAGCTCAAAAACTGGACATCTATCTCCCCGAACAGGGCGATGGTCCATTTCCGGTGATTTTATCCGTGCACGGCGGCGCGTTCAAAATGGGCGATAAACGTGACGGGCAGGTCACACCGATGCTCAAAGGTCTTGAACGGGATTATGCCGTGGTGTCGATTAACTACAGGTTGAGCGGCGAAGCGATATGGCCGGCGCAAATTCAGGACTGCAAAGCGGCGGTGCGCCGGATCAGAGCGAATGCATCAGAGTATAAACTGGACGGCGATAATATTGCCGCCTGGGGCGGCTCGGCCGGCGGGCATTTGTCGGCCATGCTCGGCACGTCCGGTGATGTTGAGGACTTGGAGGATTTGACACAGGGCAATGCGAATTATTCCAGTCGCGTGCAGGCGGTCGTTGATTGGTTCGGTCCAACGAATTTTCTCGAGATGGACAAGCTGCAAAAACAAAGCGAAATCCCGAATCCACAACTCCATTCGATACCGAATTCTCCGGAATCGGAGCTCGTTGGCGGCAATCTGGAGGATGTTCCGGACAGAGTTCAATCCGCCAATCCCGAAACCTACATTTCTGCGGACGATCCACCGTTTCTCATTCAGCATGGTACGGAGGATAATCTCGTGCCGCATCTCGGCTCGCTGAATCTGGCAAGAAAGCTGGGCAAGGAACTCGGTTGGCAAAACGTCTCTCTGGAATTGTTCCCGGCAACCGGGCATGGCGGCCCGGCGTTTCAATCAGAAAAAAATTTGGAACGCGTTTTTCAGTTTCTCGATGATCATCTGAAAAACAAGCACTAACCTTCACCCGCACAGTGCAGCACAACCTCAAAAGTTGTGCTGCAACATTTTCACCTTATCCTGATACGTCTCCCATGCGACCTGTTGCAGATAGACCGCGATATCGGCATCAATCTCATCCTGCCGGCGCATAACGGAAATCATTTGCATCCACTCGGGCATGGCGGCGTGATAGGAATCGAGCTGCGCTGTTTGTAGTGTTCCCCGCGCCTCGTCTTTATCAAAGGCGCC
This sequence comes from uncultured Cytophagia bacterium, assembly GCA_964432185.1. GTDB lineage: Bacteria > Zhuqueibacterota > Zhuqueibacteria > Residuimicrobiales > Krinioviventaceae > Kriniovivens. Next base: position 2,511 of record CAYSNA010000122.1, on the reverse strand, counting down.
GAATCGCGGCCAGGACTCAATTCTTCTCGGCAAGCCGACCGGCGATTTTCCGGTGAACGCGGCGTACAAACAGCACATGTTCAAATAAGTACCCAGCGTGCCGGGATGGTCCGTATCCGGCAGATTGTGCAGCTCAATATCCGGGCGTTCGGCGCGCACGCGCGTCCAGGCGGAGGAACATGGCGCATACAGGCTGATGTTATTTTTCTGTGCTTCACGCAAAGACATCTGCCGCCCGGTTTCATTGAGCGGTTCCAGCCGCCACCCCATTTCGTAAATCACCGGCTCTCCCCCTACCGCGCGAATGGCATCCGCCAGAATCTCCGTGTCTTTGATAATTTCAACGCTGTCGGAATCGGCGATAAAATAAGAGATCTGTTGAATGACAACGTAATCATACTGTTCGGCGGCAATTTTCTGCAACAGCGTTTGCCCCTCCGGCAGGCCGTATTGCGCTTCAAAGTCATCGCGCAAATATTCATGAAAGCCGGTGCCGCTTTTGCCGATCAAAAAAGTTTCGACGGAATCAAAATCACTAAACTCATTCAGCCAGTTGCCGACCTGCAGCGGCAAGTCATGCACATACGTGCTGCTGCTGCCGAGCCAGAGGATACGGGTGATGTTTGGTTCTTTTTCGCAGCAATTCAAAAATAAGAACAAGAATAGTGTCCAGATATATTTTTTCATCTCCAGCCTTTTTAAAAATTGAGAAAAATTGTCGCGCGAAGGCGCAGAGCCGCAAAGAAAAAAGATCAAATAAAATCTTTGCGCCTTGGCGGCTTTGCGCGATGCCCAATGCAAGGATTCTTACAACGACAGCAGAAATTCTATTAAAGTATTTACCTCACTATCACTGAGGTGCATCGTCCGGCCGTGCAATTGTTTTTTATTTTGTTCGAACAAAACATCATGCAACGTCGCGGCGCTGCCGTTGTGCAGGTACGGCGCGGTTCGCCACAGTTCGCGCAAGGTCGGATTGTCAAACTCGGAGACATAATCCAGCTCGCCCTTGGTGCCGACGTCATAGGTTTTCAAATCGGTGAGATGCTCGCCGGAATGGCAGGAGGCGCATCCGACTCGTTCATCATTAAAAATCTTTTTGCCCTTTTTAGCCTTTCGAGATAATTTCCCGTTGACAAGATACGGACTCGGCTCCGGCCGCATGGACTGAAGGTAGACCTCAACCGCGCTCAATTCTTCCGGCTGGGCTTCACTGAATTGGATGTGTTTGAATCCGGCATCGACGGCCATATTAAAATTGGCGCGCACGCCAGTGGACATGGCCGGGGGCGTGGCATGCGACAACACCAGAGATTTTGAATTTTTCGGATTGCCGATGCCGTCGTTCAGCAAATCCCAGTTCAACCCGTCGGACCGACCGTCCGGGTGACAGGTGGCGCAACTGAGCCAGCCCTGGAAACTGCGCGTGGCATCGTGAAAGAGGATTTCGCCGCGCCGGAGCGTGGATTCGGTCTGATTTGAAATTTGAATATTTTTTTTGATAGCAAGCGTCTCCGCGTCCATCAACAAGATGTTACCGGAAAAATAACCGGCGACCGCGAGCGTTTGCCCATCCGGTGACAGATCAATGGCGCGCGGCGTCTGCGCCGGGATCGGAACGCGACGATAAATCCCCGCCGCGTACATCGCGGACAACTCGTTCTGCAGCATCACACGTTGCGACGGATCACGTCGAATCGTATCCCAGACATCCCAGGCGAGTTTGGCCTTGGCGTCACTCGGTTTCAGAAAATCGGGAAAAGCCGAACCATCGAGATAGCTGTGCAGTTTTTCAAGATTTACAACGCCCAGTTCACCGACACCCGCGAGCGTCACCCACAGTCTTTTGCCGTCAGGTGACAGCGCCAGTCCCCACGGATCGGCGGCGCCGCGCTGGGTATTATCGAGCAAAAAAGTCGTGTAGAGAGAGTGGTTCTCAAGATCGAAAATGCTGATCGCGTTGGTATTGACCCAGCCCTTTTCCAGTTGATTGGTCGGCAGATTGACGCGGCCGCGCGTGTGCGCGACAAAGGCCCATCGACTGTCCGGCGAGATTTTCACCTGCCGCACATTGGACGATCCATAGGGCAGAGCAACATCAGCATACTTTTTACGATGCTGCAGATCAAAAATGGTGACCACGGCTGCCGCGTCAGCATCGGTAGAAGCGCCGCCCGGAATGAGATGGCCGACGACGGCATAGTGTTCGTTCGGAGAGATCTCAACAAAATACGGGAAACGGCCGGCAGAAACCGAGACAAGCCGTTCGCCGGTTACAATATCAAGCAACACAATGTCGTTTAATCCATACCCGCTCACGACCGCTAGATTTGACTCTGGCGCAATGTCGACATCAATCTGCTTTGGCGACGTTTTGAAATAATTCTCAATGGTGTGAGATATAGGATCGATGCTGACGAGTCGTCCATTGGAATAATCGGACACGTAAAGTATAGTCGGCCAGGCCAAACCGGTCGGTTGAAAATCCAGGGAAACGTTGTGCGTGACGGA
>CAYSNA010000121.1:0-13318 GCA_964432185.1 uncultured Cytophagia bacterium | reverse complement strand
GTGCTTACAGAATAATGAGGCAATCTTTTTTTGTTTTTACAAGCTTTTTTATTGCCCTAACTTTAATATCTTATTTGTTCTTACCTTAAGTGCACGTCTTTAGTTTTGGGGGATACTCTGGTAGTTCACGGGGTAGATACCAAACATCCTGTTATATGCATTTTTCAAGTCAAACGAGACGCAGCCACATCCTGTCGCAATATGCGCTGACCCTTTATATTGGTTGAGAAAAAATGGATTCTCAAGAATGAATGCGCCTTATTTTCGGTTATACTTTTTGATTGAATGTGATTCTTTGCTTTTATTTTAGACTTGCTTGTCTTATTTTAGTTTAAATCTCTTCATTCTGCTCTATAGTCCGTAAATTCGGTTGAAATAGAAATCCGGAGGCTTTATGTGGATTGTCAAATGGATCCTTATCGTGATTGCCGTCATTTTTATCATCGGCTTTGCCATGCAAAATGCGGCGGTTTCGGTGCCGATCAAATTTTACAAGTGGGAAACAATTAATGACCTGCCGTTATGGCTGGTGATGTATCTGTCATTTATCGCCGGCATGATTTTCTGGCTTGCCGTGTCGATCTACCAGGTCATTTTACTCAAGGCTGAAAGCCGCCGATGGCAAAAGCGCGTCAAAAGTTTGGAAAGTGAATTGAACCGCCTCCGAAACGTCTCCGTCGAGGATTCGGTTGTGCCGGAAGGACCGGCACTGGAAGAGTCGAAACTGGTTTCGTGAGGTCCATATGAATTCAATGTATTGGCTTTATGTAGCCGTATTTGTTTTTCTGCTGTTTTTTATCGTCCTACTGCTTTTCAAACGAAAACCCAAGAGAAAGCAGAGCATTCAGTCAGAATATATCAGCGGTTTGCGAGCCATGATCGACGGCGACATGGATGTCGCGCTCGAACGACTGCGCAATGTCGTCCGGCGAGACACCGATTATATTGACGCCTACATTTTGATCGGCAATATTTTTCGTGAAAAAAAAATGTATGAAAATGCCATCAAAGTGCATCGGGATTTGCTGGTGCGCCCGAACCTCAATCTTGAACAGCAAAAAGCCATTTTGAGCAGCCTGGTCCTGAATTACAAACACAACAATCAACCCAAGTGGGCGCTGTCCACATGTGACAAAATTCTCGAGATCGATAAAAAGAATGCATTTGCGCGCGATATCAAACTCGCTTTGTATGAAGACATGGGCGATTGGCAGGGTGCGTTTGATATTCTGAAAAAAAATAGTACGATGGACAAAGGGCAAAAGAACGCGCGACTCGCCGCGTACAAAATTGAGCAAGGCTTGCAGCTTGTTGATTTGCAGCAGGAGCACGATGCGCGGCATCGGTTCCGCGAAGTGATCAAGCAGGACAGCGGCAGCTTTGCCGGATACGAACAGCTTGTGCACAGTTACGTCCGCGAAAAGCGTGACCGAGATGCGTTGAAAGAATTGAAGCGGCTCATTCAGGCGGTGCCGGATTTTGCCGATATGGCCGTCAAAGAGTTTGAAGGCCTGCTGTACGACATGGGCCAGTTTGATGAGATTGAGAATTTTTACAAGCAGATCATTCAGTCCAATCCAAAGCTCACGGTTGCCCATTTGGCGCTGGCTGAAATTTATCAGAAAAAAGGCGAGCTGGTCACTGCCGGCGAATATGCCCGCAAGGTCCTGCAATACGATCCGACCAATGTCAAAGTGATTCTGTTCCTCATTCAAATAGAGAACAAACTGCGGCGGTTCGAATCGTCGGCACAATTGGCAACACAAATTGCGACCTCTTTTACGGAGAAGAAATTTGTCTTCCGCTGTTCGGACTGTCAACACGAACAGGACCGATACTTCTGGCGTTGCCCAATTTGTCAATCGTGGAATACTGCCGGGAGAGTGTAGTGTGATGCGTCTGTGGGGAATTGTACTGTTTTTGTTGTGCGGTTTGGCTCATCCGTTTGCGGCCGTCGCTGACCTCGATCAATTGTTTGAGCAGGAAAATTATCAACAACTGGAGAGCTTGCTGCCGTCGCATATGGCGGCTTTTCCGAACGATCCGCATGTGATTTTTTTTCAAGGCTACGTGCAGACCGATCCGACCCAGGCTGTGATTTTTTACCAACGTGTTGTCACGGATTTTCCAACCTCAACATATGCGGATTATGCGTTGTTGCGCCTCGGTCAATATTATTATTTTGAAGGGCACTATCTGACGGCGCGGCGTTACTTTTCACAACTTTTCCGCACTTTTCCGGATTCGGAACTCAAGGATGATGCGCAGTATCTCTATTGCCAAAGTATTTTGGCGGACGGCAAGATTGACTCGGCAAAACTGTTTCTGAAAGCCTTTGTGCAAAACGCCAAGCGCTCGCCCTATGTTGATGCCGCCATCCTCGATGTTGAAGATTTGGGCGGGCTGGCGCCGGAGGAGCTGGTCAAACCGCCGGTCAAAAAACAAAAATCGTTTTTCTCCATCCAGGTGGCCTCGTATAAAAATCAGACGGACGCGAAAAATGCCATGCACAAATTATCGCGTGTTTTCCCGCACGTTACGGTGGGGGAGCGCACGCTCGGCAATACAACCTATTATCGAGTGCTCATCGGCAAATTCAATTCGAAAGACAAGGCGACAGAATACGCTCGGCTTTATATCAAACCGCATTTGAGTGAATATACTGTGATCGAGCTGGCAAATTAGTCACGTGCCGCTGCTCACGTCAAAAACCTCCCGATAAAATTCGACGCAAAAAAATGAAAACCTTGCATTCTTTGCAACAAGTTCGTATGATTTTCCGCTATTTCTTCGCATTAAAAAATGATTTTTCCGCACGGCAGGGCAATCGCCTCGCCGCACGGGCAATTCACTACCGAACCGGAGCTCTTGTTATGAAAAAAATATCAGTTCTGCTCGTTGTGCTTTTTCTGCTGCCGCCTCTTTATGCGCGAGACATCCAATGCGAAAAAGTCGTCTCGTATAATATCGATGCGACACTCGACGCCTCGGCAAAGTTAATCAACGGCCGGATAAATCTGAGCTGGACCAATCGCGGCACGACTGCTACGCAAGAGATGTATTTTCATCTCTATTGGAATGCCTTTAAAAACACACAGTCCACTTTTTTTAAGGATGCATCGCTGGGCGAGTACACCGCCAAGCTGATCGACAGATTCGAAAAAGGCGGCTGGGGTTTTTGCGATGTGTTGTCCCTCTCCGCCCAAAGTGACGGGCTGTTTCAACCCACAACGTTGGCGCCAATTTTTGTTCAGCCTGATGATGATAATGCGGCGGATGAAACCGTTTTCAAGGTCGAGCTGCCCACCGCCGTGGCGCCGGGCAAAACGGTGCAACTTGATATTGACTTTCAATCTCAGGTGCCGTATCGCGCGCCGCGAACCGGTTATTCGGAGGACTATTTTTTCATTGCCCAGTGGTTTCCCAAACTTGGCGTCTGGAACGATGATACATGGAACTGCCATCAGTTTCATGCGACCAGCGAGTTTTTTGCCGACTACGGCGATTACGACGTGCGCCTGACCGTGCCGAGCGGTTTCGTTGTCGGCGCCACCGGCGTGCAAACCGATTCGACGCGCAATGAGAACGGCACTACCACTTTCCGCTACCAGGAACAATGCATTCACGATTTTGCCTGGACGGCCTATCCGAATTTCAAGGTCGCCGTTCGTTTGTTTGAACACCAGGATTTGCCGCCGGTTGAGATGCGCCTGCTGTATCAGCCCGAACATCAAAAATATGTAGATGTCTATTTTGATGCGACCGAGAATACGCTCAAATATCTCGGCACCTGGTATGTGCCCTATCCCTACTCACACATCACCATTGTTGATGCCGCCTGGCGATCCGGTTCCGGCGGCATGGAGTATCCGACCCTCTTCACAACCGAGGTCGATTGGCTTGAAGCAGAAGGCAGTCAACACCCGCGAGGCGTGACGGTTCACGAATGCACCCATCAGTTTTTTTACGGCATTCTCGGTTCGAACGAATTCGAAAACGCCTGGATGGATGAGGGCTTTGCGACCTATGCGACCGCGCGTTGTATGAATACCGCCTATGGGCCGGGATCATATTCCAAAACCTATCTTGAGCGTGAGGGATTTGGCGTGCCCAAAACGTTCAAGCATGTTGCTCGAGATCAACGCGACTGGATGGTCAAAAACAACCGGGAACGCAGCTCACTCGATTTTATGGATAAAAAGTCGTGGGAGTACGTCACCTATGAAGCCTATCGCAACAATGCTTACGAAAAACCGGCGCTGATGTTGTGGACGCTCGAGGGGTATCTTGGCGAAGCGCTGTTTAGCGAGATCATGAAAACCTACGCCACCCGCTGGGCGTTCAAGCATCCGAAACCGCAAGATTTCTTTGATGTTGTCAACGAATTCGCTCCGGACAATATGGACTGGTTTTTTGACCAAATAATGAAGGACGCGGCGACCCTCGATTATGCGGTGGACAAAATTATCTCAAAATCCGCGCCGCCGGTGCAGGGGCTTTTTGGCTTTGGAGCGGATAAATCAAAAAAGGACGACACCGCCAAAGACAGCAAAATTATGTCGCAGGTGCACGTCAAACGGCTGGGCGGTTTTATTATGCCGGTCGACGTTCTCGTGACGTTCGAAAACGGTGAAACCGAAACGGTGTTGTGGAACGGCCAGGAAACGCACCGCGTGTTCGAGTTTGTTAGCGAGGCACATATTGAAAAAGTCGAGATCGATCCATACCGCAAACTCTGGCTCGATACGAATCCCAACAACAACAGCATGTTCCGCGAGGCGGAGCGTTTTCTTGCATTTCGTTGGGGCGCGGCCTGGTTGTTCTGGCTGCAGGATGTGTTGGAAATGGTCGCGATTTTTTCATAACAGCGGTAGGAGAATAAAATGAAAATTATGGACGCTCTTAAACACGGTTTGTCGTTAATTGGTCAACATCGTAAAATGCTCGGTCTTATCTATCTGGTCAATCTTTGTGTGGGACTCGTTTTTGCCGTGCCGCTTTTTGTGCTCTTTCACACCAAAGTCGGCACCCTCGGCCTGCGCGATGATCTGCTCGCCGGTTTTAGTTCTTCCTGGTGGAGTGCATTTGACCTCTCCGCCGAGGGATTGCTCAGCACCATTCGCCCAAGCTTGAGCGGCGGATTCGGCCCGTTGTTCGATAATTTGCAGCTGCTGCTCACGGGAAATCATCTTGAATTTGGCTGGTTTATTTTTGCAATCGCGGTCGCTTATATTTTTATCGCTGCCTTTTTCAACGGCGGCGCCATCTCCATGTTTGCTGATGAAAGGCGCGCTTTTTCCCAGTTACGCTTTTTTTCCTTCGCCGGGCTCACTTTTCATCACATGGCCGCGCTGGCCGCCACCTCGCTGGCTGTTTTTGCGCTGCTCTATAAGGCGATCAATCCATCCATCTTTTCACTGGTCGATAATATTGTCGGCGATACCCTGTCGCAACCCTTTGCCTGGATTATCAATCTTTGCGGCTATGTCCTCATATTGATTCTGGTCTTTTTTATCACGCTGATTTTTGATTATGCCAAGGTGATTCTCATTGTCGACAAAAAAGAATCATCGTGGCTCTGCATCTGGCTCGCCGTTAAATTCATCTTTAAACATATATTCAAAGTGATGGGCCTGAACGTTGCGCTGTTGTTTTTTGCCGTTCTTCTGGTGCTCGTTGGCGGTCTGCTGATCTCCCTCGTGCAACCGACACAACTCTTTTTGTTAATCGTTGTTCTGCTTTTTCAACAGACATTTGTTTTCGCAAAAATCGGCATGCGATTGTGGTTTTACGCGTCCGAAACCGTGCTGTACCACCAATACAAAGTGGCCGAAACGGTGGTGAAAAAGAGGAAACGCTAGCGTGCTAAGGGCAATAATAATCTTATTGATCTCGCTTGCGGGATCGATTGCTGCCGGCGCTTTTGAGATTCACGTACAATACCCGCTGGAAAAGGAAACCATTAACGCCGCGGCCATTGATAGCAATTTTATTTTTGGCCGCGTTAAACCGGTCCCATCTGCATTTGAGATAAACGGAACGCCGATACACGTGCGTGCAAACGGCAGTTTTCTCGCCTGGCTGCCCATGGAGTCCGGCCAGTTTGTTTATACCTGTCGCGCCATGTCCAGTACGGATACCACGATCGTCAAGCGCACTGTTTATTATACACCGCCCATTCGCGCTCTTGCGCCGGACATCGCCGCGATCGATTCGACATCTCTATTCCCAAATGTTGCACAGGAACTGCTGCCGGGCGATGTTTTGAACATTGGCTTTCGTGGCACGCCCGGCTGCCGAGCTTTTTTTAGTATCGATGGCGTGGCTGCTCAAATTCCACTGTATGAAGTTGATGCCACAGCACCCGCCTATTGGGGCGAGGCGGTTTTTGGTGAGGGAGAAGCGCGTCGTCCCGAACCTGTCGCGGGGGTGTATCAGACATCCTTCAACATTCCGCAAAATGCAGCCGCGACTAATGCACCGATACATTTTCGACTTTTCCATTCCAAAGGCGATACGGTGGAGACGCGCACCGACGGCCTGTTGACGATACTCGATTCGACCACGCCGCAAATTGCGGAGACCATAGAGGATTTGACCGTCCTGCGCACCGGCCCTCGAAAAAGCTATTATTACTTTTTGCCGCAAAAGGTCAAGCTTGTGGTGACCGGTAAAAGCGGCACAAATTATCGTATCAAATTATCCGATACGGAAGATGCCTGGGTTGAGGATTACAAAATCCGTTTTCTCAACGAGTCTGTGATACCGCATCATTATGTCCGGCTCGTGCGCACCACGGATCTGGGGGCCAAAACACGCGTCACCGTGTACGGCGACAATCGGCTGCCGTATCGCATTGTGCAGCGTACAAATCCGCATCAGCTCACGGTGTTCTTTTACGGCGTCACAGCGGACACGGATTGGATTCGTTACGATTTTGGTGATCCGCTCATTCATGACATCACCTGGGAGCAGGTTGAAAATGGCGTCTATGCGATGACGGTCACCTGTGATCAACAATCGCCTTGGGGGTATGATGCCGGTTTTGACGCGCACCATAATTTTATCCTCGATATTAAAAAGACGCCGCCGATTAAAAAGTGTAAACGACGATCATTAAAAACGTTGACGATCCTGCTTGATCCCGGCCATACGCCGGATACCGGCGCCATTGGGCCAACCGGCTTTGCCGAAAAAGATGCCAATCTGCTGTTGGCTCAGGTGCTGGCAAAAAAACTGCAAAAAAAAGGCGCGACGGTGCTGTTCACCCACACCGGAGAAGGATTGTCGCTTGCCGATCGCTTCAAACTGGCTGAAAAGAGTCAGGCCGATCTTGTGCTCAGCCTGCACCACAATGCGATTCCGGCCGGCGTCAATCCGTACAAAAGCCGGGGAACAAGTACATATTATTATCATCCGCAGAGTCGTGACCTGGCTTTTTTCATTCAGCGGCATGTGTTGCGGAAATTGGAACTGCCGGATTTCGGTCTGTTCTGGGATAACCTGGCCATGTGCCGGCCAACCCAAATGCCGGCTGTGCTCATCGAACCGGCGTTTATGATGTTTCCAGAAGAGGAAGAACTCGTTCAAACGGACACGTATCGCGAACGTTGCAGCAATGCGATTGTAAAAGCGCTGCTCGAGTTTGTGCATAAGCATCGGGATTAAGTCGCGGCGCATGACGAAATTTTTCCACAGAGTGCCGGTGTTATATCTTCTGACAGAAATTCAGCGGGCACATAAATCGAGATGGGATGCTCTCTTTTTTGCATCATCGTGGTGAGGCGGCTGATTCTGTTTTAGAAAGCTGTTGAATGATGAATGAACCTGTTAGGCGGGACGTGAATGTCTATTACCGATAAATTAAAAACGACCATGCTGGCGGAAGGATTGGACGAGAACGATCTGAATCTCCTCGCCGGCATTGCTGAGGAACTCGAGTATCATAAAAATGAAATTGTTTTTCGTGAGAACGAGGCCGAGGACAGCATTTTTATACTCATCGAAGGCAAAGTGGCGATTGAGCGGCATATTATGCCCAAGCAGAAAATACGCCATACACACATTCAAAATGTCCGGCGCGGGCAGCTTTTCGGCGAGATGGGATTTCTCGAAAAACGCTCGCGTTCAGCAACGGCTGTGGCCAAAAGCCACGTGCGATTGCTGCGGTTGAATTTTAGGCAGCTCGAGGAGTTGATCGAGAACAACCCAAAGTTGGGTTTAAATTTGTATCGGACGATGGCCGGTCTGCTCAGCCGACGGCTCCGGCGCATGAACGAGCAGTGGATTCGCACCGTGGAAAGTTCATTCTTTAAAGAATTTGAATATTTTTAAGCAAGGGGAGAGGGAACGATGAAAACGGTTGTTCTTTTTCTCACGCTGGCCTGTATGGTAAATTGCAAAGAAGACATACCCCAAAAGCGGCAAACGGATGACATGGCTTACAAACGCCACATGATGGTCGAACGACAAATTGTCGCCCGCGGCGTTTCGGACGAGTCTGTTCTCAAAGCCATGCGGACCATTGCGCGCGAAAAGTTTGTGCCCACCGAATATGCCTCGCAAGCCTATGAAGATTATCCGCTGTCCATTGGTTATCAACAAACCATTTCTCAACCGTTCATCGTTGCCTATATGACCCAGGTGCTGGAGCTCGACGGTACGGAAAAGGTGCTGGAAATCGGCACCGGTTCCGGGTACCAGGCGGCGGTGCTTGGCGAATGTGCGGCCCAGGTCTACAGCATGGAAATTGTTGAACCGCTGTGCGAGGAAGCAGAGGAGCTGCTGGATTCCCTCGGATATAACAATGTCCACGTTCGCTGCGGCGATGGTTACCAGGGCTGGCCGGACGCCGCGCCGTTTGATGCCATTATGGTGACGGCCGCGCCTCCAGAGGTGCCGCCAAAACTGGTGGAACAACTCGCCCCCGGCGGCCGGATGGTTATTCCGGTTGGGCGCTTTATGCAAAATCTCGTCCTTTTCACCAAAGATCAAAACGGCCGGATTCACGAGCAAAAGCTGCTCGATGTGCGTTTTGTCCCCATGACCGGCGGCGATTGAGTCGACCGCGAAACATTCTCCAGCGTTCCCCGTACCTGCTGATAAAGTTTTTTCTCGATCTATCAAGAGAGGTGGTTTGTGGCTTCAACTAAAAAACTATATCGCGCCGGCAAAGACCATGTTCTTGGCGGCGTTTGTGCCGGTCTTGCGGAATATCTATCCATCGACGTTATTTTCATACGCGTCATCTGGCTCATTCTGACGCTGGTGCATGGTTTTGGCGCCGTCGCCTATGTTGTCTGTCTGGTGCTCATCCCGAAGAACCCGGCGCATGAGCAGTTGCCCATTTCGGAACAAAAAAAGGCGGAGAACTATGGCCTTTATATCGGCCTGGCGCTCGTCATTATCGGATTGAATGTCGTTTTTCATCGCTGGTTCGATTTTTTCTTTTGGGACCTGGACTGGCTGTTTTTTACCTTTCACTGGAAAATAGTCTGGCCTATTCTGTTCGTTCTGCTCGGTGTGTGGTTCATTGTCCGATCCTCAAAGGAGGAGAAGAACAGCGGCACATCGAAACACGTTTTTTATCGCAGTCCGGACACGAGAATGATCAGCGGCGTGTGCGGCGGTTTGGCCGAGTTGTGGCAAGTGGATGTGACGCTGGTGCGCGTCGGTTATGCGGTGGCAACGCTATTGACCGGTTTTTGGTTCGGACTCCTTGCCTATGTGGTGATGGCCATCGTCATCAAGGAACGAGATGTAATCCCGCAAGCGGACGTGGTGGTAGATGAGCCAAAAACGCCGCCCAAACGTCCGAGAGCCTCGCGCGCCCAAAAGGCCGCCGAGCCTGAAACGCCGGTAGAAAAGCCGGCGTCGGAGAACGAATCCGGAACGACAAAAAGTGAAGGAGAATCTGATGAGCAAAAATAATTCGAACAGCTCTTCTTTAACTATTGGGCTAATCTTTATACTCGTCGGCATTGGCCTGTTGATGGACAAACTGGACATCGTCAGTTTTGGCTGGTATCAAATTTATCCGGTGATTTTCCTGCTCATCGCCGCGGCGTCGTTTGTCAACGCGTTCAGCAAGGACAAAAACGCCGCCTTTTGGGGCGGTGTGTTCGGCGTCCTGGGCCTGTTTTTCGTTTTGCGCAATTTTCATATCATCCGCTTCTATTGGTTTGAAGAGTTTTGGCCTGTCTTTTTAATAGCGCTTGGCGTTGGATTTTTAGTTTTGTATATTTTCAAACCACACGACTGGGGTGTGCTTATTCCCGGCGTCATTTTAACCGGCCTCGGTGTCCTGTTTATTTTTGAAGCCATGGATTTAATTGACGATTTTGCCGAAATTGTCTTTGAAACCATTTGGACCTATTGGCCATTGGCGTTGGTATTACTCGGAGTTGGTTTGATATTGGGATCGCTAAGACGTAAAGATGCTGCTGCCAAGGAACATAATAGACTCGAAAACAATCCGTAAAGGCCTCTTTTTTTTCTGCCTTTGTGCCATTACCATTTTATCCATTGTGCCTGATGACGCCGAAACGGGAATCATAATCCCAAAGCTGACGCCATCAGGCTTTTTTATTCACGCCGGCGCCTAACTCACCACATTGCTATTGGGCGTGATGGCCTACCCCTTGAACGTTCGCCTTGCTCTATTTATTTTAAGTCACGGTCTTGTGATGGAAGGTGTGCAATATTTCATTCCCTATCGATCGTTTAATCCCCTCGACATTGTTGCGAACCTGTGCGGAATGGCTGCCGCATTGGCGCTTTATTATCTTTTTTCACCAAAGCGGAGAGGATGATTTATGCAACAGCTCATTGATTTTTTCAACGACTATTTCAGTTTCTTCGGCATTCCCGGCGTGCGCGTTGTGGCCGCGGCGGTGATTTTAATTGTGGCAATTATTTTTAAACGGATGTTCTCTCTGGTTCTTTTGTTTCGCCTGAAAAAAATGACCGTAAAATCCAAAACGCCGCTGGATGATGCCTTGCTTGACATTCTCAATCCGCCGCTGAGTTTTATTTTTCTGGTTCTGGGAATTTATCTGGCCACCATCGCCCTCGGTCCATTAAGCGAACGGGTAGAGATCGCCCTTGATAAACTGTTTCATCTGACTTTTGTTATTTTGATCTGCTGGCTCATCTATCGCAGCGCGGATGTGTTTTCCGAGTTCCTGCAGAATATGGCCAGGCGAACAGATACAGAGCTGGATAATTTAATTGCGCCCTATATTGGCAAAGTGGTCAAAGTTGTCGCGGTGTTGATGATTTTTATTAAAACGGCCGAAATTTTTCTCGGCATGTCCGTCGGCGCGATTTTTGGTCTCCTCGGCGGCATGGGATTAACCCTCGGTCTGGTGTTCAAAGATATCATCGCCAACTGGTTCGGCTGCGCGGTGATTTATACGGACAATCTGTTCCGCGAGGGCGATTGGGTTCAGCTTGACGACGGGCGAATCCTTGATGCGGATGTGGAGGAAATTGGCCTGCGCAGCACAAAATTTCGCAATTTTGATAAAACCGTCTCCATTGTGCCGAACGCGACGCTGGCGAACGGCGTCATCAAGAACTGGTCACGCATGTTCAAACGCCGCGTCAAAATGCACTTTAATGTTGATGGCATCAGTTCCGATCTGCTGGAAAAAATATTGGCCGGTATCCGTGATATTTTGGCCGCGGATGACGATGTGCATCAGGAATTTCACATGGTAAATTTCCGTCATGTGGAAGGCAACACGCGCGTCATCCGCTTGTATTATTTCACCAAAACCATCAATTGGCAAGAGCATGAACAGGTGCGCGAAAATATCAACCTGAAAGTGTTGAAATTATTTGAAGGACATCATGTCGATAAATTGGCATATACGATTGTTGATATGAGCGATGATCGCCCAGGCGAGTACCGGTTGACCACCGAATCGGCAGGATGATAATCGTCCTGCCGTCAGTTGTGAAGTGATGCATGCGCACATTCCACTGGCGTGCTATTAGGCGTTGACTAAACTTGGGTGATAGTTCCAATGATGTTTTCCATCAGTACATCTTTTTTAATGCGACGGTCCCGGGAAAAATGAGGAGGATGTAACTTTTACTACCATATGATCCGAAAATTCACACTGCATATTTTTATAATGCTATTGATGGCTGCTGTGCACTTGAGCGCTCGCACCGCAATGATTGATCAGACGGACGAAAGTCCGCCGTTTCTCTCGTATGTGCATCCTCGGCCGTCCAGTCAGTTCATCTCGCCGCATTCGACACTTTTGCTGCGATTCAGACCGTCCTGCGGCATTGACATGAAGGATATCCGATTTGAAGTTGCCGGCGCGCGCTCGGGCCGCCACCTCGGTCGCATCACCTTTTCGGATGATTCGCGGACGCTCATCTTTACGCCCACAAATTCTTTCGCCCCGGGCGAAAGCGTTTCCGTGTCGATCCGCTCGATCGATGGATTTTCCTTTTTGTCCTACAAGTTCACGGTCTCGCCCATGCGCCGGGCGGATACAGATCGCGCCCGACAGCTTTTTGCCGAGTCGGAGCCGCTTTCCAAATCGGCTTCCGTTGATGCAGTCGGCGCGGTCCGCTCAATAAACGGCATCGACGTGCCGAGTGATTTTCCGCGGTTTCAAATCCAGATAAATCAAAGTGACAAAACAGCACCGGGCTATCTGTTCTTTGGTTTGCGCAGCTCGTATTTTATGATGCTGAAAAATGACGGCACGCCGTTTTTTTATGAAAAATCCAATGACTTTTTAATGGATTTTAAAGTTCAATCCGATGGACGCTTGTCGCGCCTGGTGGATAATTTTAACAACGGGCAGCGATTTTTTTCCGTACTCGATGCCCAGTTGAATGAAGCGGATACCTATGCCGTGCAGCACGGTTATGAAACCGATCACCACGATTTTGTGCTGCTGCCGGATGGACATGCTTTGCTCATCGCCGGGGATTATCAGCGCGTCGACATGAGCCAACTTGTCCCGGGCGGTAAAAACAATGCCACGGTGCGCGGCTGCCATGTGCAGGAACTTGATTCAAATAAAAATGTCGTTTTCCAATGGAATTGCTGGGATTATATTCCAATCACTGATGCCGTTGACGAAAATTTGCAGGGCAACAGCATCGATTATCTGCACATGAATTCCGTGGCGCTCGACTTTGACGGCCATATCATTGTCTCGTGCCGAAATACGAGCCAATGCATCAAAATCAATCGTCACACCGGTGATGTGATGTGGATTCTGGGAGGTCGGAGCAGCTCGTTTGATTTTATTGACGATCCGGATCAAAATTCCTATCAACATCACTT
>CAYSNA010000120.1:10868-13324 GCA_964432185.1 uncultured Cytophagia bacterium | reverse complement strand
CACCGGACAAATGCTAACATTATCCTTTCTCAACCACCGCGAACATCTCCGGATCGATTGGATGATATCAATCTACGACTCCCTGCCCGGAATTGTCTTTGAAACCAAGATCACAAATCTTGGACAACATACCCTAAACTTGAAAAGTATCGTTCCTTTAGCACTTGCAGGTGAAACAAGTTTTTTGAATTGGCCGGGAGCGGAAAAATGCATCACCAACGGTCCGATGTACTATGACGCCGGAATGCTGCACGTCTTTGATTCAACATTTGTCAAGCCCGACTTTTATGGCGAGACCAAGGGTGGCGTGTTACAAAACAAGGAATTGGCCGATGACCCACGAACGATTCAGAGCTGGTGGAATATTGCCATTTTTAGCGGATATGACAAAGAAGGCCTTTCACTTGGTTACCTCGAAAACAGGAGCAGCCTTGGGCGCTTACAACTGCTCAAAAAGACGTGTGATACCTTGTCCGTTATATCCGAGTCTGTGCTGAATCCCGGATTTATATTAATAAGCAACCAGAGTATCAGCTCTGACCGGTTGCTGGTCAGTTTTGGCCAGAATCCCTATCAAACGCTTGAACACTATGCTGACATACTGGGCAGAATTGGCCACGCCAGGATTGGGTCCATCGTAAATGGATGGTGCAATTGGTTCTATACCCATAGCAATTTTTCACAAGACGAAATTTTAGCGAATGCCCGGTTTATTGCGGAAAATTTTAAACACTATGGAATGGAATACATTCAGATTGACGAGGGATTTCAAACATGGCACGGGGACTGGAGCGCGAATGCCAGGTTTCCGCATGGCCTCAAATGGTTTGCCAGACAAATAAAACAAATGGGATTAAAGCCCGGCATCTGGATATCTCCGTTTGTCGTATCGGATACAACCGCGATTTTTAAGCAACATCCCGACTGGTTTCTGAAAAATAGCGATGGCTCATTGAAAAGAATCGGCCCCTGGCCCAGTGAAGATACCGATTGGTTCAGAGACGAAACACCCAAAAGATACGGGCTTGATATTACGCACCCGGAGGCGGAAAAATGGTTCACAGATCTTGTAGATACTGTGGCCAACAATTGGGGATTTGAAATGATCAAAGTGGATTTTGTCGCCTGGACGGTTTTTTCCGCCGATCATTTTTGGGACAAGTCTGCAGCACCGGCACAGGTCTATGCCAGGGCTTTAAAAATCATGCGAGAAACCGCCGGAGAAAATTGTCATATTCTGGACTGCGGACCGGGGCAAGTTTCCATTGGTTCGATCAACAGTATGCGCATTGAATATGATCAGAACTATGGGTACAGAAATGACGTGTGGACGCAATATTTCAGAGGGCCTTCCTGCAGCGCCGGAGCCATGGGAAAGCGCTACTTTTTTCACAATCGTACTTGGACCAACGATGCGGATCACGTATGCATTGATATGTTGTCAAATAATCAGGCACAAGCCGCCGCCTCGCTCATATCTTTAAGCGGTGGAAACATGATATCCGGTGACCGGCTTACCTGGCTTGATCAGGAAAAAATTGAAATCCTGAAAAAAGTTTTTCCCTCGGTCGGTATCACTGCAAAACCAGTTGATTTATTTGACGATGATCCGCAGACCTGTTTTGCTGTTCCTGTTTCAAAATCTTTTGATCAATGGACCATTGCCGGATTTTTCAATCCGGACCTTGAACAGCAGATCGAGAAATATTTTCCTCTGGACAGATTGTGGCTTGATACTGAAAAGACCTATCTTGTTTATGATTTTTGGGATGAACAATTTCTCGGTGAAATCCAGGGCACTATAAATATCTCAATAAATCCGGGTTGCGTCAAGCTGGTCAGTGTTCACGAAAAGAAAGGGGTGCCGCAGTTCATCTCAACCACACGACACGTCATGCAGGGCGCCATTGAAATAGAAGATATAACGTTCGATGAGGCCTTAGGTAATTTGACTGGCATATCTATCGCACCGTCCGGCAGCACGTTTGATGTTATCGTTTACATTCCTGAGGGCTATTTCTGGTCCCCCGCCCAACATCATTTGTTTGATGATTTCGACAATTATACGGTAAAAATGGTGGATCCAAAAATCTTGAGAATCCGATTGAATTTTGTCGACACATCCAGGATGAAATGGGAGGTTCATTTTCGCAAAGAGACATCAGGATTGTGAGGTCTTGTACAGATGAATATCTTTTATGATCATTTATCATCTGAAAAAAATACGAACTACATTTTACTTGGCTGTTGACCGACGTATTGGGTCAACATATTGTTCAAATGAAAAATATGTATCGATTTTGATGGTACATATAAACGACATGGTTAAAGAATAAAAATCGAATCTAGTCAATACCGCGCGCGTTGAACTGAAAATTTTGACAAAAAGACCGATCGCCGGTGTCGGATTTTTCTTTTCTGCTGGACAGACTCAAAAGATCATTTCTTTTGGGTTC
>CAYSNA010000120.1:4385-10858 GCA_964432185.1 uncultured Cytophagia bacterium | reverse complement strand
TAAAAAAGTACTAAAACGTGGTGAGCGCAAGAAAAGCATCCGAGCATAAAAAGACAGTCGATTGAACGAGTTGTTGAATTTATTATCTCGTTCTTTTTCAGACTTGTTTTTGGCTGGTGTAATAATTTTTCACATAAAAAAAGCCCATTCAAGAAAAAGGAATGGGCTGATAATTTCAAGTTTGATTACATGGTTTATTGTTCTTTTTCATATTTTTTTAGAAACTCTTCAAATGGCATTTGTTTGGCGTAGAGTTTCTGTTCAATATAAGAAAGAATAGGAAGAAACTGTTCGGGTTGCACAAAACCGGGAAGCGTCGTAATGACCGTGCCGTCCGATTCGAGAAAAGCCAGCGTCGGATAGCCGGTCACACCAAAAGCGCGTGTGAGCTCAATATTATTGAATGTTCTGCCGTCATATGTGGCCGAGGCATTCCCATCTTCCGCATTCAATCGGATGGTGACAAAATCCTTTTCCAGCTTGGCTTTGACTTTTTTATCATTGAATGTTTTTTCGTCCATGACTTTACACCAGTGACACCAATCCGTGTAAAAATCAATGATAATCGGCTTGTCTTCTTCTTTGGCTTTGGCCATGCCGGTGTCAAACGACATCCACGAATCACCCGCGGCATTGGCCAGGGCGGCAGATAAGAGTAAAATTAAAGCGAACATTTTTTTCATATTATCTCCAGTTTTTTGTGTCATCATAAATAATGGTAAAAATTAGATATTTTATCTCGCAAAAAGATTCACTTTAGGATGGGCGAGGTTGTGATGGATAGAAAAAAGAAAGAGCACGGACACCGAAGCATTCGCGCTCTTTCCTTTGTGGAGGGAGCATGTATATAAAAAAGAGAGAGTATGTCTCAGTTGAGCAGCGCCAACATGGCCGAGCGGGTAACCTGTTCAGCATGAATTTCATACATAAACACGCCGCTCGAAGCGATGGCGCCATTATCATCTTTGCCGTCCCAGGTGAGGGTATGCCTGCCGGCGGGCAATTCCGCGGAGAGCAATTCACGAATCGTCTCGCCCAGCGGCGTAACAATTTTCACCGTCACGGAAACTCTATCGCCAAGTTTGAAGCAAATTTTCGTCTCTTTGCTGAACGGATCAGCAACATCCGCATTAACAATCGTCACCAAATCGGAATCATCATCAACAGTAACCATCGTCAACGTGTGATTCGATTGGGCGGTAACCAGGGTGCTCAACAGTAGTATAACTAATCCAATTCGCATGATGCTGCTCTTTCCGTTCAAGAGGTTTATAAATTTGCCCTCTACTTTCATTTTGATCTTATACAAAACCGGTGCCATAAAACTCGGATAAACGATAACCATATCGATTTCTTCGCCCCTTGTTTTTTAAAAACTTGAAACCGACTCTAATGAGTCGACATTTTCTTTTGCAAACCGTCCCGAATTATTTTCGTACTATACTGCGCCATATAGCCAATAGTGTCTTAGGGCGCAACATTTTTTCACTTTTTTATAAAATGATCGCAAGTTTTTTGTTCTATCGTTGTTTAAAGTACAGATCAATTGATGGATGGTGAATGAACGACGAGCAGCTCGTACAACAATTTCAAAACGGTGACACGTCTTCTTTTGATGAGCTCGTTCTGCGTTATCAGGACAAGGTGTTGAATACCTGTTTTCGCTTCATCGGGCGTGAGGATGATGCGCGCGATGCGACGCAGGATATTTTCATCAAAGTGTTTGGTGCGCTTGAGACGTTCAAACCGAAAGCGAAATTTTCAACATGGTTGTATCGGATCGCGGTCAATCATTCACTCAACGTCGTTCGTTCACAAAAACGACGTACCTGGTTGCAATCCTTTTCCGCCATTGGCGAGGAGAAAAAAATCGGTATTGTGGCGGACGGCAAAGATCCGCATAAAAAAATGGAGCGACAAGAACGGGCTGATCTGGTTCAGCGGGCCCTAAATAAATTGAATCAGGAGCAGCGTGTGACGTTGGTGCTGCACCGGTTTGAAGGCTTGTCGTACAAGGAAATTGCCCAGGTGATGAACACCAGCGTCAGCGCCGTGGAATCGCGGCTGTTCCGGGCGCGACAGAATTTGGCCAAACTGTTAAAAGATGTGGTGTAAAGACATTTTAGGAATTATCGTTGTTTCAAGGATAGACTTATGAAGTGCAACAAAATACAATCACGGTTTGCGGCTTTTTTGGACGGAGAACTGCAAGAACAGCAGCAGCAACGTATTCAACAGCATGTCGACTCGTGCGAGCATTGCCGCCACTTGCTCGAGCAACTAAAAGCCGTAGATGATTTTTTGAATGATGGCGTGACGCTGCAGGCGGATCCGTTTCTTATCACGCGCATTAAAGCCGGGGTTCGCGAGCCCGGCACGCTGAAACGTTGGTTTCGCTACACGGTGCAGAGATCGTTGGTGCCGGCGACAGTGCTTTGCGGATTGCTCATCGGGATTCTCATCGGCGTTAAACTCAACACACTGGCAATGCCGCCGGAAACAGCGCGGGTGGAGCGTGAACAACCGACGTCAAAATATTCGCTTATCGATCCCAATATTTATGAACCGGTACCGAGCGGTTCCATCACGGCAACGTATGTAAGCGCTAACACGACAAGGTGAGGTTGGTATGAATTCGAAATGGACCATCATGGCATTGCTGTTCTCGGTCACAATTAACATTGCCGTAGTTGGAACGCTGGTATATTTCTGGAAACACAACGATGAGCGGCGTGTCGATGTTGAGTTTTTTCATACAAATGATAAAGACGATCCTAAAATCGTCTGGTTTGGACGGCCGCCGGCGCCGCCACCGACCGGCAGCGAGATCGATTCACTTCGCCGCCATTATCATGAGCAGCTTGTGGATCTGCGCCAACGGATCGATGCGGACCGGCAGGACATCATCGCTCAATTGATGATCGAACCGGTGAATCGGGATACGGTGGAGTTTCTTTTAAAGGGCTTGACCGACAAACAGATGGACGCCGAACGTTTGACCATAGATCATCTGCTGCAAATCAAGCCGCTGTTGCCGCATGATGAGTGGACATTTTTCATCCAGGATTTACGGCCGCGGCATACCATACGCACCAAAGTCATCAAATTAAAGGACGGCGACAGTACAAGCATCCTGATTGATGAAAAAGAATTTAAAGAACTTGAAATTCAAGATGGCAAAGTCATTCAATTTAAACACAAAAACTAACAGGAGATAACCATGAAAAAAGCAGTTCTTTTTGGATGTGCTTCACTTTTAATCCTCTGTTCTGCGGCGCTTTTTGCCCAGGAGCAAAACATTGATGTGGATGTTGACGCTGATGCGGGCGGTGAGCACCAAGTTATCAAAATTCGCAAGGGCGGTGACATTGAGCACATCATGTTCGATCAAAAAGAAACGCTCAACCTGACCGATGAGCAGCACAAACAGTTCAAGAAAATTGATCTCGCCTTTGAAAAAGACATTCTGAGCACAAAAAACGAACTGGAAGTGGCGCGTCTTGAACTTGATGTTGAACTGGATGAAGATAATCCGGACCTCAAAAAAATCAACGGCCTCATCGACAGCATCCACGACAAGGAAGCCGCGATTGAGAAAAAACGAATCGCCAACGAATTAAAGAAACGAGATTTATTAACGGATGAACAAAAGAAAAACTGGACACTGCACGGGCCTCACATGAAAAAACAAATCATTATGATGAGAGGCGATGGGCCAGGTGATCTGATGTGGTTTGGCGATGACGACCTCTCCTTGCCGACGCCGCCGAAAATCAGAAAAGAGAAAAGAATCATCACGAAATAAAGAGCACTCTCAGCAGTTACTATCCCCCACGAGCCCGGCATGGCTGTCGGGCTCGCCTCTTTTGAACTTTTGCCGCACTCCGCCGTTCAATCCTTGACAGATTATTACTTTTTTTTTCAAAACAGAATGATTACCTTTTCGAGTCCACATGAAGATTGAATTCGAAAAAGGATGTACGGATGAAAGAGGATAATAAAGACCGCACGGCACAACCCTTTGAGGGACAGGCAAAACACCTGTCACGGCGCCATTTTGTCTCCGCCGTGGGATTGGCGACGGCGGGTATCGTCGCGTCAGCGTGTAGCCGGGATGCCAATCCGTTGGCGAGCTCGCATTCGGATGTGACGCAGCCGGTGATGCCGCCGTCCGGCCGCGCCGTTGGTTCGAATAAAGCCGATAAAGTCAAGGTGGCGGTCAACACCATTTCGACCTATGAGTACGCGACATTACGGGCCAATATTGAATCCGCCATTGACAAAATTGGCGGCCTGGGCGATATTTGTAAATCCGGCGACACCGTCGGGATCAAAATAAATTTGACCGGCGGCCAGGGATCAGTCGATGAAGGATTTAAGAAATTTGGCCTGGAACCGCAGGAATTGTACCTGACGCACCCGACCATCATGCAAATTGTTGCCGAGTTGTTCAAGGACGCCGGCGCCGGCAAAATTTACATTATGGAAGGCGTCAACGATTATGAAACGTGGCAGCGCTACGGCTATGAAGAAGTCACGTCGTATGTAGGGGCGGAACTGGTTGATTTAAATTTTCCCGATCCGTACACGTCGTTTTCGGAAGTGACCATCCCAAATCCACAGTCCAAATTTACCACCATTACACACCATGGTCGTCTGCATGAACTGGACTGTTTTGTCTCGCTGCCGAAAACCAAACGTCATTACGGCGGCGGCATTACCAACGCCATGAAGATGATGATCGGCTCGACGCCCAAGAGCGCCTACAACAACGGCTCGGGTTACCGCTCCGCACTGCATTCATCTGCAAGTGGCAGTGGCGGCTATGCGGGCAACCAGAATCTTGTTCGCTCCATTGTTGATCTCTGTCAGGTGCGTCCGCTTCACCTTTCGGTGTGTGATGCCATCAAAACGGCAGACAACGGTGAAGGGCCATGGAACACCGGTTTCAAACCCATTCAATATAATAAATTGATCACCAGCAAGGATCCCGTAGCGGCCGATGCCATTGGCACCAAAGTCATGGGATTCGATCCCATGGCGGCCAACAAAACGGGCGCATGGGCCGGTTCGTCGCTGCCGGGCAGTTTTGACGGCACGGACAATTATTTAAAAATTGCTCAGGACGTTGGTCTTGGCGTCCATGATTTAGCCCAGATTGAAGAGATTGATGCATCCTTGAATACCCGCGTTCGAATCCGCGGATAGATATTAAATCCGGGAGTGCCCGAGCGACGCTTCCGGATATCTGCAAGTTGTCCGATCTCCCGCTTTTTTCAGTGTAAATGGAATCCCCAGGATATTCGCCCAAAGAAAGAGGTAAAACATGTCAAACGAATTCAAGTATCCCTGTCAGCACTCGAACGATAAAAAAGAACACAAGGGTCTATCACGCCGACAATTTGTCACGTCGGTGGGCGTCGCCACGGCGGGAGTTGTAGCCGGCGCGTGCACTCGCGGCAGTTTGCCCATGGATCCGGTAGCCGGAGAATCAAAGAATCCGGTGATGCCGCCATCCGGGCTGCCATCTAATGGACGGGGTGCGGCCAAAGTGCCCGTCGCCTTAAACAATGTGAGTACATACGAGTACGCCACGTTGAGACAAAATATCGAATCCGCTGTTGACAAACTCGGCGGACTTGGCGATATTTGTAAATCGGGTGACACTGTCGGCATAAAAATAAACATGACCGGCGGCGACGGCAGTGCGGAAAAATGTCCGAACAAATACGGCGTTACAGCGCCGGAACTGTATTGGACGCATCCGACGATTTTGCAGATTTGCATGGAATTATTCAAAGATGCCGGCGCCGGACGCATCATTGTCATGGAAGCGATTTATGATCAGGCCTCCTATAACGAGTACGGTTATAGAGAAGCAGTCCAGTCGGTTGGCGCCGAGTTTGTAAATCTGAACCGAAAGAGCCCGCATGCCAGTTACCTCAAAGTGGATGTGCCGTCAAAGCTGGGGCGCTGGGATCATTATTATCACAACGGCTCTCTGCACGAACTGGATTGTTTCGTCTCTCTTCCCAAGGCAAAACGCCACTACGGCGCCGGTGTAACGCATTCGATGAAAAACATGGTTGGCTCGATCCCGCTCTCGATTTACAGCAGCTATAACGACGGCAAGGAAGGTTCCGAAGGCAGCCATCGCGCTGCCATGCACGAAGAAGGTTGGCCAACACTCGTTCGCAACTTTTTGGATATCTGCCGGATTCGCCCGATTCATTTTGCCATTAATGACGCCATCATGACGGCCGACAACGGTGAAGGTCCCTGGAATAGCGGCTTTAAGCGCGCGCGTTATGATAAATTGATTATCGGCAAAGATCCCGTTGCTGTTGATTCCGTGTCAACGCAGGTCATCGGCTGGGATCCGATGGTCGCGGATTTTGAAGGCTGTTTTTCTGACGGTTCCCTGCCGGGAAATTTCTCCGGCACGGATAATTATCTACGCATCGCCCAGGAAG
>CAYSNA010000120.1:0-4375 GCA_964432185.1 uncultured Cytophagia bacterium | reverse complement strand
GGTATGGGCGTGTACGATCTGGCCCAAATTGAACAAATCGACGCGTCCATTAACACGCGCGTCACTGTAAAAGGTTAAATTTGAGGACCGGGGACGCCTGGCGTCCCCGGATACACCATGGGGTTTGATGCGTTAAAAGCGGACAATCTGTCGGGCGCCTCCGAAGTGCTCCGGCACACCGCGCAGTTTTGGCTGGAGGAAATCCAGACCCTGCAGCCCTCGTCCCTACGCCGTGGCTTAACGACTATTCGTCATCGCGGACTTTTTATCATTCGGCTCTATCCTCGCATGGCGCCGCTTTTTCATCTCGTCAACAATGTTCTGCTCGCGTGCGCCAAGACCGCCTCGGTGGAGGATCTTCTCAAACGGGCGGAAGAAGCCATTGATCACACCATCAGCAAAATCGGCATTGGCCAAATTCAGCTCGTACCGGAAGCACGAAAAATCATCAAGCCGGGCATGACTCTCTTCATCTACAGCCGCAGCAGCGCTGTGCTGTTCATTTTGAAAACATTGAAACAGTCCGGGCTTGACGTTGCCGTTCGGCTGACGGAAGCGCGCCCCATGAACGAAGGATTGCAGGTAGCGAGAGAGCTGTTGGCTGCGGGGATTGATGTGACATGTTATGTTGATGCGGCAATGCGGCTGGCGCTGTCCGGCTGCGATCTGGTTTTGATTGGCGCGGATACGTTTTCCGAGCGGCGCATTGTCAATAAAATCGGCACGCACGCGCTTGCTCTGCTGGCGCGAGAACAGAACATTCCCGTGTACTGTTTTGCCACGTCTGATAAATATCTGCCGCCGGATTTGAACCAACCGCACGAAAGCGACCATGCCGCCGATGAGGTGTGGCCGGATGCGCCCAAAGGCATCCACATTCGCAACAGATATTTCGAAACCACGCCCATCGATCTGGTCACGGATGTGATTACCGAACTCGGCCCATTCAAACCAACAGCGCTGTCCGTACTGTTCGATCTGCCGGTTGATGAGTGGCTGCAAAAACAGTTCTGAGCGCCGCGGACAAATTCTCCCCCCGATTCACACACCTCAAGCAAACCTGGGATATTTTTGCAAATCAAGAATAAGCGCCGTCTCATCACAATCCGGGAATTTGGGACAGTTGATGCAGTCTTTCCATACTTTGTGCGGCAGTTCGCTTTTTTCCACATCGACAAAACCCATTTTTTTGAAAAAGCCCGGCCGATAGGTCAAACAAAAAACGCGCGGAATTTCCAGCTCTCTGGCATCTTCGATGAGAATATCGACGATCTGTCGGCCAATGCCGCGACCGTGATAATCGGGATGCACGGCGACCGTGCGCATCTCGGCAATATCGTTCCAGATGACCGCCAGTGCGCCGAGGCCGGCAATTTTGTCATCCTGCTCATACACATAAAAGGTGCGGATGGACTCGTACAATTCAATCATCGGGCGACCAAGCATCTCTCCTTTTTGCGCATAGGTATTGATCAGCTTGACCATTTCAGGGACATCTTTAATTTTCGCGCGTCTAACCATTTCCCCCTCCTATTCTTGTAAAGGCTTCTTTCAACTTGTTCACAGCGAGGTCAATTTCGTTTAGAGATACATTGAGCGGCGGCAAAAAACGAACGGCCGGTCCGCCGGTTTTACAGACAAGCAATCCCTGCTCCGCGCACGCGGCGATCAACTCTTTCGGTTCGATGGACACCTGGATGGCCAGCATCAATCCTTTGCCGCGCACCGCAACAATGTCCGCAACAGAGTGCTGCAATTCTTCAAGCTTAGTTTTAAAATAATCGCCCTTTTCCCGAATCTCCGCCATAAAATCCGGATTGAGAATTCGCGACAACACATCGAACGCCACTGACGTGACCAGCGGGCCGCCGCCAAACGTGGTGCCATGATCGCCGGGATTGATATATTGTGCCACCGCATCGGTCAACGTTACCGCGCCAAGGGGCAGTCCGGCCGCAATGGGTTTGGCGGACGCCATAATATCCGGTGTCATGTCGTATTGCTCGTAGGCGCAGAATGTTCCGGTGCGTCCAAAACCGCACTGGATTTCATCAAGAATGAGCAGCAGATTGTGTTCATCACACAAAGTACGACAGCCTTTTAAAAAGTCGTCGGTGGCCGGGAAAATGCCGCCCTCGCCCTGCACCGGCTCAACAATGATGGCGCACGTTTGATCGGTAATCTGCGCCTTTACCGATTCAAGATCGTTAAAATCGGCAAACTTGAATCCCGGCAGCATCGGCTGAAATCCTTCCGACAAATATCCCTGTCCGGTAGCCGACAACGCGCCATAGGTGCGGCCGTGAAAACTGCCGTTCATCGAAATGATTTCAAAAGCATTTTCGCCTTTTTCCTTTTTCGCCCATTTTCGCGCAAATTTGATCGCCGCTTCCATGGCCTCGGTGCCGCTGTTGCAAAAAAAGACCTTGTCCGCAAATGTATTCTCGACCAACATTTGCGCCAATTTCACCTGTGGTTCGGTGTGATAAAGATTGGAACAGTGCCACAATTTAGCCGCCTGTTCCGCCAGCACTTTTTGCGATTGTTCATCCGCATGACCAAAGGCGCACACGGAAATGCCGGAGACAAAATCGAGATAGTCTTTTCCCTCGCTATCATATAAAAAACTGCCCTTGCCGTGCGTCAAGACAAAATCCGGCCGCGCGTAAGTGTGCAGTAAAACATCATTTTCGATATTGATTAATTCCTGTTTATCCATGCTCCACTCATTTCTGTATAGTCGTTTTCATAATGTCTTTACCGGCCAAAACCTGCGCCAGCGTATCCGGTCCCTGCCATTGCGTGATGTGCACGCGTTCGACGCCTTTATCAATCACATCAAAAATGGATTCCATTTTCGCAACCATGCCGCCGGAGATCACGCCGGTTTCGATCAGAAATCGACCGACATCCACATGGAGCGTGGGCAATACCTGTTGGTGTTCATCCATGACGCCGGGAACATCGGAAAAATAAACCAAATCCGTACAATTCACACCAACCGCGAGCGCCGCCGCCGCCGTATCCGCATTCACATTAAAGGTCAGCCCTTCGGCATTGGCGGAAATTGGCGATACCACCGGCACCTGATGATGACTGAGCGCATCGAGCACAACCCAAGGATTGACGTCGACAATCTCGCCGACCAGGCCAATATCCTGTCCATCGCGCAGCGTTTTTTTCGCCACCAGCAGCGCATCCGTTTTGCCGGACAAACGGGCGCATTCCACCCCGAATGAACTCAGATAATCGGCAATGCGGCCATTCACCACAGTGGACAGCACATGTTCAACAATATCGACATCTTCCTGCTGAGTAATCCGCACGCCGTTGATGAACACGGTCTCCCGGTTGGCCTCCTTGAGCGCCTGAGAGATTTCCGCGCCACCGCCGTGTAAAATCAGCACCTCGGCGTCAATGGATTTGATCGCCGAAGCGAGCTCTTCAAATCCGGCTTGATCAGAAAAAGCGCGACCGCCGATTTTTATTAAAATTCTTTTCTTCATAATGTGCCATTCGTCATTGTTGATTTGAAATTTACAGCAATCCCGCTGTCTCGTCAAATCCGAGCATCACATTCATGTTTTGCACGGCCTGCGTGCTGGCGCCTTTGCCGAGATTATCAATCGCGGAAAACAAAATCATCGACCGAGTTTCTTTAATTTTTTCCAGGCTGATGAAACAGTAATTGCTGTTCTGCGCCATTTTCATCGTCGGCATTTTGTCCCGCAGGACGTGAACAAACGGTTCGTTCTGATAAACAGCCTCAAGCACATCCAACAATTCGTCTTTTGATTTATCATGCGCCAGCGGCACGTAAATTGTGGACAACATGCCGCGCGTCAGCGGCATTAAATGCGGTGTAAAAACAAGCGTTTGCGAACCGCCAAAAGCCTGCACTTCTTTTTCCATCTCGCCCACGTGCCGGTGTACGCGGCCGACTTTGTAGGGCGTGACATTTTCATTCACATTGACGTAATGCGTCACGTCCGTGGCTTTTTTGCCGGCGCCGGACACACCTGATTTTGCATCGATGATAATCGGCGCATCGGCCACGAGTCCGGCTTGAATGAACGGCAGCAGCGGAATCAGCACGCTGGTGGGATAGCAGCCGGGATTGCCGACGACCTGCGCATTTTTTAAATCCTCGCGATACCACTCGGTCAAACCGTAAACCGCATCCGGCAGCAGTTCGGGATTCGGATGCTCGAAATGATACCACTCTTGAAAAACGTTCGGCGATTTAAAGCGAAAATCCGAGCCGAGATCGATGATGCGCGCACCCTTGTCTAAAAAGCGTTTTGCCCATTTGATCGACTCACCGGCATGCAAACAGGTGAAGACGAGATCGACATCAATCGCCAGCGACTCCTCG
>CAYSNA010000119.1:0-13384 GCA_964432185.1 uncultured Cytophagia bacterium | reverse complement strand
CATCAGAGGAACTCAGGCGCAGCGCGGCAATTTTTTGTCTGGAATTCGTGATAATTTCATGCAATACGGTGGTAAAGTGCGATATC
Organism: uncultured Cytophagia bacterium; assembly: GCA_964432185.1. Taxonomy (GTDB): domain Bacteria; phylum Zhuqueibacterota; class Zhuqueibacteria; order Residuimicrobiales; family Krinioviventaceae; genus Kriniovivens. The sequence continues at coordinate 13,298 of CAYSNA010000119.1, read as the reverse complement.
ATCCGTTTGATGGTCGCTTCGTCAAACAAGTCGGTATTGTACTCGAAACCGCCGCTGAGCACACGACCTTCTTCCACCATAAACAGGGTGAGATCAAATTTTGAGGTACCGCTGTGCGCCATCACCGGGCTGATGCGGAGTTCGGTCTCCATGCTTTGCGTCGGCGTATTTTGCAGCGCAAACATTACCTGGAACAGTGGCGAATGGCTCATGTTGCGTTCAACCTTGAGCGCGTCGACGATTTTTTCAAACGGCACATCCTGGTGCGCATAGGCGCCAAGGGTGGCGGATTTGATACGAGCGAGCAGTTCATCAAATGTCGGATTCTCGGACAAGTCGCCGCGAAGGACCAGCGTATTGACAAAAAAGCCGATGATATTTTCGAGCTCGCCGCGCGTGCGGTTGGCAATGGGCGTGCCGATGGTGATGTCATCCTGACCGGAGTAACGATGCAACAGCGTATAAAACGCCGACAGCAGCGTCATGAACAGCGTCACGCCTTTGGCCTGGCTGATGGCGTTGAGCGCCTGGTTCATTTCTGCCGGTAAATCAAAGCTGATAAAATCGCCGTTCGGCGTCTGCATGGCCGGACGCGGGCGATCCGTCGGCAGGTTCAACACCGGCGGCGCGCCGGCAAGCGTCTCTTTCCAATAATTGAGTTCGTTGTCCAGCACCTCGCCCTTGAGCCAGTTGCGCTGCCACCAGGCGTAATCGGTGTACTGCAATGGCAATTCGGGGAGGAACGTCGACGATTTGCCGCCGTTATCGTAGAGCAAAGCAATTTCGCGCGTCATTATATTACCCGACCAGCCGTCGGAAATGATGTGGTGCATGGTGTAGAGGAGGAGAAAATCATCATCCCCCATAAAGAGCAGGCGAACGCGGAAGAGCGGCGGCGTCGACAAATCAAACGGTTTTTGCGCTTCTTCGGCGGTCAGGCGGATGGCCTCGGCTTCGCGCTGAACAGTATCGAACGATCGCAAATCCGTCGTTTCAAAATCCACAAGAACATTCTCATGGATGCGGATGACCGGTCTGCCCTTCTCCTTGTGAAAAGTGGATCGCAACGAATCGTGGCGCTGCACGACAAGATTAACGCAGCGTTCGAGTTTTTCGATATCGAGTTGACCCTGAATGCGAACGGCATCCGGGATGTTGTAAAACGGGCTGTTCGGTTCGAGCTGATCGAGGAACCACAAGCGTTCCTGGGCAAACGACAGCACCGGCTCGACGTCTTGAGGCTTCGGCTCAATGGGCGGCACCTCCGTACGATCGGAACCAAAACGATCAATCGCGGCAGCCAGGTCGCGGATCGTCACATATTCAAAAAGCTGGCGCAGCGGCAGCTCGATCTCAAAAATATCGCGGATACGCGAGATGACTTGGGTGGCGAGCAGCGAATGGCCGCCAAGTTCAAAGAAATTATCCTCGGCACCGATGCGCTCCACCTGCAGGACCGAGGACCAAATACCGACAAGCTTGCGCTCGGAATCGGTGTCCGGCTCGACATACGTTTGCAAAGCTTCATAGGCCGATTGATCCGGCGCGGGCAAGGATTTACGATCCACCTTGCCGTTAGGCGTCAGCGGGAACTGTTTGAGAATCATGATCGCCGACGGTACAATATAATCCGGCACATGCTCTTTGAGGAAGGCGCGCAATGTGGCGCTGTCGGGCTCGGCGTTGCCTTTAGCCGTGACGTAACCCACAAGTCGTTGATCGCCCGGTTTGTCCTCCCGCGCAATCACCACGGCATTTTTGATGGTCGGATGTTTTTCCAGCATGGTTTCGATTTCGCCGAGCTCGACGCGGAAACCGCGGATTTTAATCTGAAAATCGATGCGGCCGAGGAATTCGATATTACCGTCCGGCAGCCAGCGCGCCAGATCGCCGGTGCGATACAGTCGTTCGCCGGGTGAATCGGAGAATGGATTGGGGATAAATTTTTCCGCGGTCAAATCCTGGCGTTCAAAATAACCGCGCGCCAGATTGGGACCGGCGACGAGCAGCTCGCCCGGCACGCCGATGGGAGACAGATTGAGATGCTGATCGACGATGTAAATTTTACTATTGGGAAACGGACGACCGATGGGGACGAGCCGTTCTTCGGCGTAATCCGTGACATCGCCTTCAAAAAAGGTACTGTCGACCGCCGCCTCGGTCAAACCAAACGAATTGATCAAACGGGTATTGGGGCCGCAATAGTTGAGAAATTTTTTGTACTCTTTGACCGTCCAGACATCGGAACCGGCGATCAGGTTTGTCATAAAATCAAGTTTCTGGCCGGTATCATCGAGATAGCTGATGAGATTGCGCAACACCGCCGGCACAAACTCGGCGCAATTGACGTGTTCGCGGCGCATCAAATTGTATAGCACTTCGGCTTCGAGCAGCGTCTCGCGCGGCACCAGAACCAGTTTGCCGCCGGACAGCAGGGCGCGAACAAAATCGCCGCCAAACACATCAAACGAAAAACTGGCCATCTGCAAGTGACTGTTAACGTCCGTGCGCAAACGGTAATCTTCTTCCCACGCCAGGTAGGCATTCACGATGGCCTTATGCGACACCATGGTGCCCTTGGCCTTGCCGGTGGAGCCGGAGGTATAAATCATGTAGGCGAGATTGTCCGCATCGGGATTCTCGACCGGATTCTCCGAGCGGCCTTTATAAATGTCGTGCCAATCGGCATCAAGATAGACGACGTTAAATCGCTCTTTGGGCGCGTATGCGGCATATTTTTCAAAGGTGATGACCACCGCCGCTTTCGAGTCCTCCAGCATATAGGCGATGCGGTCTTCGGGATAGGTCGGATCAACCGGCACGTAGGCGCCGCCGGCTTTGAGCACGCCAAGCACGGCAACGGGCAAGTCAATGCTTTTATCCAAACACAAACTCACTTTAACATCCGGGCCAACGCCGCGATCCTTCAAGTAGTGCGCCAGTTTATTGGCGCGATCTTTCATTTCGTCATAGGTCAAATAATCTTTATCAAAAACGACGGCGACGGCGTCCGGTGTTTTTTCAACCTGATCTTCGAAAAGTTGATGCATGCAAGACGCAAAATCGTAATCGCGGTCAAAATCATTCCAGGTGTGCACAAGCTGCTGCGTTTCGTGCGGGGGCAAAAATGTAATCTGCGACAGCGGCGCGTCAGGATTTTTCGCCAGAGCAAAAAGGATATTTTGGTAATGTCCGAGCAATCGCTCCATGGTGGCCGCGTCGTAAATATCAGTGTTATATTCGGCATCCACCAAAAAGCCGTCCGGGCGCTCGTTCACCATCAGGGTCAAATCATAGGTTGATGTGCCGGCATCGACAGTGAGCTGTTGAATGGCGACGTCGGAAAATTCGGCATCCATGCGCACGGGCGTATTTTGCAGAATAAACATCACCTGAAAGAGCGGCGAATGCGCCATGTCGCGCTGCGGCGACAATTCACTGACAAGGCGTTCGAACGGAATATCTTGATTGTCATACGCGTCCATAGTCGTCTGTTTGACGGCGCTCAGCAGGTCGTGAAACGTGGGATCACCGCTGAGGTCGGAACGCAGCACCAGCGTATTGACAAAAAAGCCGATGAGCGGTTCGATCTCGGCGCGGTTGCGGTTGGCGATCGGCGAACCGACAATAACGTCGTCAAGTCCGGTATATTTGTGCAACAGCACTTTGAATGCCGCCAGCAAACTCATGAACATGGTGACGCCGGCGCGTTTCGACATATCCTTAAAGGCCTCGGCAATCTCTTTGGGCACGAGGCGCTCGGCATTGGCGCCGACCATTGTTTGCACGGTCGGACGTGGTCGATCACCGGGCAGTTCCAGCACAGGCAGACTGCCGCTGAGTTTTGTTTTCCAAAAATGCAGTTGCTTGTCGAGCACTGCGCCGGCAATGTATTCCTGCTGCCACTCGGCAAAGTCACCATACTGAATATCCAGCGGCGGCAATGGCGACGGTTGATGGTGCGAGAAGGCCTGATACAACATGGTGATCTCGCGCACAAAAACGCCCATGCTCCAGCCGTCGGAAATGATGTGGTGCATGGTGATGAGAATCACCATATCATCATCCGCAACCTTGATGAACGACACGCGCAGCAGCGGACCTTTGCGCAAATTGAACGGCGTCGCCGCTTCTCGTCGCGCCAGATTGAGGATGCGCGCTTCGCGTTGTTCGGTCGGCAGATCGGTTATATCAATCTCGGGAAACTCGCGCGGTTTGAACGGATGGATAATTTGCGACGGTTCGTCGTCGACGCGTTCGAACGTCGTGCGCAGCGTTTCGTGCCGGTCGATCACTTCATTGATGGCGCGTCCGAGGACATCTTTATTTAAAGCGCCCTTGAATCGGACGCCGGCCGGAATATTATAAAACGGGCTGTCCGGTTCAAATTGATCCAAAAACCACAAGCGCTGCTGAGCAAAGGACATGGGCAGGACATACACATCCTCGCCCGTGTTCACCTCTGGCGTGTGAGACATATCTTCTAAAACCTGTATATCTTCCCTAACATCATTCTTCATTCTAACCCCGGGGCAAAAATCTCGGTTTTGTCAATCAAGGAGTACGATCAATCGTTGGTTATATCATTCAATTTCCGACGTCGGCGGTCGCGGGACACAGCCTGGATCGTCGGGATTTGTTCCGTCGGCGCGGTCAATTTGGCCTCTTCAACAGCTTCCGCCAATGCCGCGACGGTCGGTTTTTCAAACAACGTGCGCAGCGGCAGTTCAACATGAAACAAATCGCGCATTCGCGACATGAACTGTGTCGCCAACAAGGAATGGCCGCCAATATCAAAAAAGTTGTCGTTCACGCCGACTTTTTTCAATTGCAGCAAATCCATACAAATCTCGACCAATTTTTCTTCGGTGTCGTTTCGCGGCGCCACATATTCGACTTGCAGATCGGGACGCGACAAATCCGGTTGCGGCAGCGCCTTACGATCGATTTTACCGCTGGGCGTCAACGGCATCTCATCGAGATAAACAAACGTCGCCGGCACCATATAATCCGGCAAACGGGTTTTCATATAATATCGCAATTCATCGACCGGAGGTTTTTCTTGACCATGAAAAACCAGGTAACCGACGAGCCGCGTGTCATCCTGGCGAACTTCTTTGGCGAGCACGATGACATCACGAACCTGCGGATGATCGTCCAGCACCGCTTCAATCTCGCCCAATTCAATGCGGAAGCCGCGCACCTTGACCTGATGATCAATACGGCCAAGAAATTCGATATTGCCGTCCGGCAGATAGCGCACGAGGTCGCCGGTGCGATAGAGTCGCGAACCGCTTCCGCCAAAGGGATTGGGGATAAATTTTTCCGCCGTCAATTCCGGGCGATTTAAATAACCGCGCGCCAGACTTGGTCCGCCAACGCACAACTCACCGGCCACGCCGATGGGCGTCGGATTAAAGTTTGAGTCGAGAATATATAACGTCGCATTATCGATCGGGCGGCCGATGGGCGGCGCTTTGGTATCCCGTTCACTGGTCTCATACCACGAGGCGCACACCGTCGTTTCGGTCGGGCCGTACGCGTTCACATATTGTCGACCCGGACGCCATTGCTGCACCAGTTCGAGCGAACAGGCTTCGCCGGCAGTGACGATGGTGTGCAGATCGGGCAGATCGCTTTTTGGCACAACCGCCAGAACCGACGGCGGCAACGTCACGGTATTGATTTTTTGATCGCGCAACACGGCGAGCAAACCATCACCGGTAGTGAGATTTTCCTGATCGGTCATCACCAGCGCGGCACCATTGAGCAGCGCCATAACCGTCTCCCACACCGAGGCATCAAAACTCATGGGCGCAAATTGCAGAATGCGTTTGCCGGGATGAATATCAAACATCTTTTTCTGCGCGTTGGCCAGATTGATCATGCCCTGATGCTGCAGCATCGTGCCTTTGGGTTTGCCGGTGGAGCCGGAGGTATATATCACATACGCCAGATTGGACGGCTCTGTGATCAATTCAAGATTGTTCTTGTCAAAGGATTCAAGCTGCGGCCAGTCCGCATCGAGAAAAAAGATTGTCGCCGAGTGCACCGGCAAATGTCCCGCAATATCTTTTTGCGACAGCAAAACAGAGATGCCCGAGTCTTCGAGCATGTAGGCGATACGATCCTGCGGATAGGTCGGGTCAATCGGCACGTACGCGGCGCCGGCCTTGAGCACGCCAAGCACAGCCACAACCTGATCGAGCGATCGGCGGACGGAAATACCGACGAGCTGATCCGGCCGCACATGCTGCGCGCGTAAATATCGCGCCAGTTGATTGGCTTTGGCATTCAACTCGGCATAGGTGAGCTGTTCGTTTTCATAGATCGCCGCAATGGCATTTGGATTCGAAAGCGCGTGCGCTTGAAAAATCTCGTGCGCACATTTATCAAATTGAAAATCGACATGACTGTCATTCCACTCCAGGAGAAGCTGCTGCTCCTCGCCTTCGGGAATGATGTTGATCTCATCGACAGGCTGATCCGGTTCCAGCAGCGCATTTTGCAGCAACAGTTCAAGATGCAGCAGCATGCGTTCGACAGTCGCATCAGCAAAAAGATCGGTATTATATTCAAATTCAAATGAAATGCCGTCCGGAGATTCGCTCGCCTGCAGCGACAAATCAAACTTGGCGGTTTTGTTTTCGCCGTTTACCGGCTCCAAAATCAGCCCGGGCAGTTCAATGCCGCCCATGGGCGTGTTCTGCATGACAAACACCACCTGGAACAGCGGACTGTGACTCAAATCACGTTGGGGATGCAGCGCATCCACCAGCATCTCAAACGGGATGTCCTGATGCGCATAACCGCCAAGCGCGGTGCGGCGAACCTGCTGCAGGAGATCAACAAAAGTCAGCTTGTTCACAAACCGGCAGCGCAAGACAAGATTATTGACGAAAAAGCCGATCAGCCCTTCGGTTTCCATCCGGTTACGATTGGCGATGGGCGTGCCGATATTAAAATCGCGCTGATTGGAATAACGATACAGCAGCGTGGCGAACGCCGAAAACAGCGTCATAAAAAGGGTCACGCCTTCCTGACGGCTGAACGCCAGGGCGGCTTGCGAGAGCTCAGGAGAGAGCATTCGACTTTTAGTATCGCCGTTAAACGACTGCACGCGCGGTCGCGGAAAATCGGTCGGCAGTTCGAGCATGCCGGGAGTACCGGCCAGAAACTCGCGCCAATAGCCGAGCTGTTTTTCGAGATTGTCGCCGGTCAGCATTTGTCGCTGCCAGGCGGAAAAATCCGCGTATTGCACCGGCAATTCCGGTAGATTTATATCCTCGCCATTGACAATCGCTTTATAAATCGCGGCAATTTCCTGAACGATGATGGCGATGGACCAGCCATCGCTGATAATGTGGTGCATGGTAAAGAGGATGACGTGATCATTCTCATTTACCTTGAGCAGGCGAACGCGGACGAGCGGCGCCTTGGACAGATCAAACGGCGTTTGCGTTTCGACCGTCGCCAGTTGAATAATTTTTGCCTCGCGGTCGGCCGATGTGACACCCTCAATCTCTTCAACATTTAATTCGATAGCCAATGCCGGCTCAATGAGCTGAACCGGCTTGCCGCTGACATCGCCGAAACAGGTGCGCAAAGTTTCGTGGCGATTGACCAGCTCGTTCAAACTTTGTTCCAGCGCCGACACATCAAGATCACCTTTGAGTCGCAGCGCGATCGGGATGTTATTGAAAGCGCTGTTTGGTTCGAGCTGATCGAGGAACCAGAGCCGTTGCTGTGCAAACGACAACTCCAACTGGCCGTCACGTGCAACCGGAACGATGGGCGGCGCGTCAACGCCGTTATTTTCGGCTGTAGCCAGATCGATTTTCGGCGCCATCTCCGCCGCGGTCGGCGACTCGAACACCAGCGCCAATGGAAACTCGACATCAAACGCCTCACGTAAACGACTGAGCACTTGCGTCGCCAGCAGCGAGTGACCGCCGAGATCAAAAAAGCTGTCGTAAATACTGACGCGATCCAGATGCAGCACATCCTGGATAATACCGACAATCAACTCCTCGGTCGGCGTGCGCGGCGCGACGTATTCGGCTGTGACGATATCGGATTGATCCGGCGCAGGCAAAGCTTTTCGATCCACTTTGCCGTTGGGCGTCAGTGGAAAGTTCTCCAAAACCACAAAAGCAGACGGCACCATATAATCGGGTAAAGTTTCTTTCAAATGGGCAGCCACCTGCGCCGTATCAATTTTATCGTTGTTCATGGGAACCAGATACGCGGTCAGATATTTTTGCGCGCCATCCTCTCGGGCAATGACCACGGATTCCCTTATGTGATCCAAATCGTCGAGGCGGGATTCGATCTCGCCAAGCTCAATTCGGTAACCGCGCAATTTCACCTGAAAATCGCAGCGGCCTTCAAACACCAGCCGACCGTCCGGCAGATAGCGCGCCAGATCGCCGGTTTTGTAGAGGCGTTCGCCGTTCGTTTTGTTAAACGGATTCGGCACAAAGCGATCGGCGGTCAAATCCGGGCGGTTCCAATAACCGCGCGCCAAACCAACGCCGCCGATATAAATTTGTCCCTGCACGCCAACGGGCACGGGATTCAAATCGGCATCGAGCAGATAGACCTGAAGATTGTCGATGGTGCGACCGATGGGCGGCGTGGCCGTGTTAATATCGCGTTCGCTCACCGTCGTCCAAATGGCGCCGATGGTCGACTCGGTTGGGCCATAACCATTAATGAAACGGCGGCCAGTGGACCAGCGCTTGACCAGCGACCAATCGCAGGCCTCGCCAACGGAGACCAGCGTCTTGAGATCGGGCAGTTCAACATCATCAAGCGACGCCAGCAAAGACGGTGGCAACGTAACGATAGAAATTTTTTGTTGAATGAGGTACTTGATCAAATCATCGGCGGAGAGCAGCATCTCACGCGGCGCTACATGCAGCGTTGCTCCGGTCATCAGCGCCTTAAAAATCTCGCCGACCGAGGCATCAAAACTGAATGAGGCAAATTGCAAAATCTGGCTTTCCGGCGTGGCGCCAAAATAGGCCGCTTCAGTCTGAATAAAATTAACCAGTCCGCGATGCTGCAATTGCGTACCCTTGGGCTTGCCGGTGGAACCGGAGGTGTAAATGATGTACATCAGATTTTCAGGGAACACGGCATAATGTGGATTGCTCGTGTCCTCGGCCGTTATGGTTTCCCACTCAGCGTCCAATGCAATCACCCTGCCTTCAAAAGTGCCCAACCGATTTTTCAGCCTTTCGTGCGTCAGCACAATCTGCGCGCCGGAATCCAGCAGCATATACTCGATTCGCTCATCAGGATAATTCGGATCGATCGGCACATACGCGCCGCCGGCCTTGATGACGCCAAGAGCCGCGACGACCATGTCCATGGAGCGATCCATACACACAGCAACGAGTTGTTCCTGCCCGAGACCGAGCTTTTTCACATAGCGGGCGGTCTGATTGGCGCGTTCGTTCAATTCTTTATAGGTGAGATGTTGGCCCTGGAAATAGAGCGCCACGTTGTCCGGGTATGCTTCGACAATCTCTTCAAACACCTGATGGGCGGTTTTATCCTGCGGGAAGGGTACGTTGGGCCCGAGCCATTCAGCAAAAATTTTCTGCTTTTCACTGTTCGTCAAAAGATCAATCTCGCCAAGATGGGCATTCGGCTTTTCGACAAATGTTTTTAAAACGAGTTGAATATGCTCGAGCATTCTGTTGATCACCGGCTCGGAGAAGAGGTCTTTTTCATAGGCGATTTCAAATCCGACTTGTTTGCCGGGTGAGCAGACAAAAGTCAACGGAAAATTGGTGCGCGAGAAATGCTCTTTCTGGTCAACAGTAATTTCCTGCTTGCCGCGGGCCATCTCCTCCGTCGGGTAACTTTCGAATACCAGAATACTGTCGAACAGGTTGCGGTCGCCGGGAATGCCGGTCCATTTTTTGATTTGCACCAGCGAACTGTACTCAAATCGGCGGCTCTCCACCTGACGCGCCTGATGCGCTTTCAACCAGTTGATAATGGTATTTTGCGGATTAACATCCACGCGAACGGGCAGCGTGTTGATGAACAACCCGATCATCGCCTCGGCGCCGGGCAATTCCGGCGGGCGCCCGGATACAGTGGCGCCAAACGTCACATCGCGCTCATTGCTGTATCGGCTCAACAAAAATGACCAGGCGCCTTGCACCAGCGTGTTCAGCGTCACACCGGTCTCTTTGGCAAAGGCAAACAACCGATCGGAAAAATCTTGATCGAGCATGACGCCATGTGAAATCGCATAATCGCCGCTTATTTGCAAAATCGTATAATCGGGAATCAGCGGCGTCGGCGAGGTAAAGCCGGCGAGCATATCCTTCCAATACTGTTCGGCCTGCGCAGTATCCTGGTTTTCGAGCCAGTCAATATAATCCCGGAACTCGGGACGGTGCGGCAAATCAATCGGTTGATTTTTATCGTACGCCTGATACAGCGCCAGCAATTCGCCCATCAACAACGGCTGCGACCAGCCATCAAACAACAGATGATGATGCGACCAGACCATTTTGAACGCTTCATCGTCAACCTGAAACAAAAGAACGCGCATCAACGGCGCCTGGGTTAATTCAAATCCGGTTTGGCGGTCGTGCGCAATAGCGACCTTGTATTCGGCCGCAATCTGATCGGCGGTTTTGCCGCGCCAATCGTAAAAATCAATATTAAAATCAACATCATTCAACACCACCTGTACGGGATCGTCGACACCTTCCCAGACAAAAGCGGTGCGCAAAATGGCGTTGCGCTCAACCACCGTTTTCCAGGCGCTGGCAAACGCCTCAACGTTGAGCGGGCCGTTAATCTCGGTTTGCGTTTGTTCAAAATAGGTCCCGGATGCGGGCGAATAAATACTATGAAACAGCATACCCTGCTGCATCGGTGACAGTGTATAAATATCGTGTATATTATCGGTATTCATTAAAGAGTTTTTCCCTTGCCTTTATTCAGTTGTCCCAAAACTTTGCCGAGTTGCCGTTTATCCATTTTTGCTGCTGATGTGGGCACCGTGTGCGAACTCTTTTTCTCCGGAGAAATCAGCCGGCGCAACGACTGCATGTAATGCGCCGTAAATTTTTGCATCGATTCCTGGCGGTGAATTTTTTCATTATATGTAAAATTGACATGCAAGCGATCGCCGGTCACACTGGCCGTGACGTCTACGAGATTTTCGCGTTTGGCCTGAGAACCGCGTTCCGGTCCCTTGTTTTCACTCGCCGGTTGAAACGGTGACGAAGCGTCGAGTACCTGATCGAATTGCCCGAGATAATTAAAGCTGATGTCGGCGCCGGGCATTTTAGTCAGTTTTTCGCGGACGGCCGAATCCGTGCCATAACGCAGCAAACCGTAACCGATGCCATGTCGCGGCACCTGTTGAATTTGCGATTTGATTGAATGTACCGCTTCCTGTTCATTTTGCGCACGGCTTGCTTTTAAAAACAGGGGATACAGTACGGTAAACCAGCCGATTGTGCGTGAAATATCGACATCATCAAACAGCATATCGCGGCCGTGGCCTTCCATGTCGATGAGCACGGATCGTTTACCGCTCCATAACGCGTACGCCTCGACAAACGCGGTGAGCAGAATGTCATTGATCCGGGCGTCATATTTTGCCGGCAATTCCTGCAGCAAGGTTTTGGTCTCTTCAATGCTGAGGGAGTCGACGATATTTTTCGCATCAGCTTCAAAATTAAGCTGACGATGCTGCGGCAAATCAACGGGAATCGGGCTGACCAGACTGCGTTCGTAATGCGTCCAGTAGGTCGCTTCATCCGCAACCGTTTGTGATTGCGCAAATCTTTTCAACTGCTCCGCCCAATATTGGAACGACGTCGATTTGGCCGGCAGGACAATTTCTTTTTTATCATTTGCCTGTTGGTAGGCATTCTGCACATCTTCCAACAAAATGCGCCAGGAGACGCCGTCCATGACCAGGTGATGTACGGCGATAAACAATCGGCTCGTGTTGCCGCAATCAAATTGCGCAATAGCGATAATCGGACCCTTCTGCAAATCAAACGATCGCTGCAGTTCGGCACATTTTTCTTCAATGTTTTTTTGCTGATCGACTTGGCTCAGGTTGTTCAGATCAAAATGGTGCAGAAGATGGTCCTCTTCCCCGGCTGAAATACTTTGCCGCCACATTTCGCCTTGTTCAAAATGCGCCCGGAACATATCGTGATGCTGCACGATGGCTTTCACGGTCTGGCGCATAGCCTCAACATTCAGGGGCTCTGTAACACGCAGCAGCAGCGATTGATTCCAGTGCTGCGGCGTATCAAAGTCATTCTCAAAGAACCAGTGCTGGATGGGCGTCAATTCGACAGGCCCTTCAACAAGGCCCTGTTCTGCGACCACTGCTGCGCCTTGTCCGGCAACGGAAGCCAGACCAGCGACCGTCGGATTTTCAAACAGTTGTTTCGGCGTCAACCGTAGTCCCGCCTGATTGGCCTTGGCAATGACCTGAATGCTCATAATCGAATCGCCGCCGAGCTCAAAGAAATTGTTGTGCGTGCCAATGGCCTCGTGACCGAGAATTTCTTTAAAGATGGCGAGCAGTTTTACTTCATTGTCATTTTGCGGCTCGCCGGATATCTCGTCGCCCGCCACGTCGTCAAAGTCGGGCGTGGGCAGCGCCTTGCGGTCGATTTTACCGCTGATCATTTTCGGCAGCTCATCGAGGCGCATCATAACATGCGGTATCATATAATCGGGCATGTGTTGTTTGAGAAAATCACGTAAATCCAAGGATGACAGTTCAACGCTATTTTCAGTGGCGTAATACGCCACGAGTTTTTTATCCTTGCCGCCGTCCGCGCGGGCAAGAACAATGGCCTCGCGAATATGCGGATGCTTGTTCAGGTGCGACTCGATCTCGCCCAGCTCGACGCGGAAACCGCGGATTTTCACCTGGTCATCCACCCGGCCGACAAATTCGATGTTGCCATCCGGTCGCCAGCGCGCCAGATCGCCGGTGCGATAGATGCGCGCGCCCTCGACATTGCTCCAGGCATCGGGGATAAATTTGTCCGCCGTCAAATCCGGGCGATTCAAATAGCCTCGGGCCACGCCGGCGCCGCCAATGCACAATTCACCGGGCACGCCGATGGGCGTTTGATTCAAATGCGCATCAAGAATATAAATTTTGTAATTCGACAGCGGTTTGCCGATGAGCATGCTGCTCATATCGTGCGCTTCATTGTCCGCCGGATTATACATGGTCGCGATGATCGTCCCCTCGGTTGGGCCGTAGGAATTGATCCACTGCATGT
>CAYSNA010000118.1:0-13412 GCA_964432185.1 uncultured Cytophagia bacterium | reverse complement strand
TCTCGTAATGTGATGCCCATCGGAACTTCGATGAGTCCCGGATTATTAATATTTCCAACCATGGTAAAAACTTTGGTGCCCGGACTTTTTTCCGTGCCAAGAGATTTGTACCATTCCGCGCCCTTGAGAATAATTTGCGGTACGTTGGCCAGCGTCTCAACGTTATTGACGATCGTCGGCATGCCCCACAAACCTTCGCTCGGCGGGAATGGCGGTTTGTCGCGGGGTTCGCCGCGTTTACCTTCGATGGATTCGATGAGCGCGGTTTCTTCACCACAAATATAAGCGCCGGCGCCTTCACGAACTTCCAGATTGAAGGAAAAACCGGAATCGAACAGGTTCTCACCCAAAAGTCCATTGGCTTTGGCTTGTTCGATGGCGCGGTTCAAGCGGTCGATGGACATTTTGTATTCGCCGCGAATATAAACGTAACCCATGGTCGCGCCGACAGCATAACCGGCCAGAGCCATGCCTTCGATAATACAATGCGGATCGCCCTCAAGAATGAGGCGGTCTTTGAAGGTGCCGGGTTCGCCTTCATCGGCGTTACAAATGATATACTTTTGTTCTTTATCTTCAGCCGCGGCAAAACTCCACTTTAATCCTGTGGGGAAAAAAGCGCCGCCGCGTCCTTGCATACCGGATTTTTTGACTTCTTCAATAACATCTTCCGGTTTCATCTCAGTCAATGCTTTGCCGAGCGCTTCGTAACCGTCATGCGCGATGTATTCGTCAATGCTTTCGGGATCAATCACACCGGCATTTTTCAACACCACGCGCACCTGTTTGCCGAATCGCGGCGTTTCGCCGGCTTCCAGTTCTTCGGTCGTCGGCACATCGGTGTAACGAAGGCGCTCCACAACACGACCTTTGATAAAGTGTTCGGAGACGATTTCGGAGACATCTTCAATTTTGACGCCGGCGTAATACACGTTATCTGGAAAGACAACGAGCACGACGCCGCGGTTATAAATGCCCAGGCTGCCGGTTTCGACAACTTTGACTTCATGGGTCAGGGATGCCATTTCGAGATCGCGTTTCAACGCATCTCGAACAGAGCGGGCGCCTTGGGCGATGGTATGCGCGTCCATTGCAACTAGTACATGATTTCTATGCATTCGCCTGCCCTTTCATTTTATAGTCCTTTAATATTGCTACTGCTTTTTCCGGCGTGAGGTTACCGTACACCTCATCATTCACCATCATAACCGGCGCCACTGCGCAGAGGCCGAGGCAACTGGTGAATTCGAGCGTAAAGGTTCCGCACGGCGTGGTTTCTGTTGTTTCTACGCCAAGGTACGTTTTGATGGCGGTCAACACATCTTTTGATCCTTTAACGTGGCAGGGCGCATTGTTACAACAGCGGACAATAAATTTGCCTTTGGGCGTGATTGTGAACAGGCTGTAAAATGTGGCCACACCATAGATTTCACTCAAGGGGATGTCCACTTTTTTGGCGATATGTGTGAGCACGACATCGGACAAAAATCCGTACTCTTTTTGCACATCTTTGAGGATGTAGATGAGGGGCGTTTTAACGTCCGAGTAATTTTGGACAATCTCATCTACACGGGTAAGGTCTTGCATTCGATCCTCCTGTGTATCTCTTTTAATTCCAGTTTATCAACGCATGTTAAAAACGTGATCTGTTAGTACTTTGCCGCTTTGTAGATGATCGGCAATAATTTTTCGGGCGGTTTCGGGCGACACCTTGCCGTATGTCACTGTATTATTGTCGGCGCCGGTCACCTGGACCATGGGCTCCTGGTCGCAGTATCCGAGGCAGCCCGTTTGCGAGACAGTGGCATCCTTGACGCCGCGTTTACTCATTTCGTCGAGAATCGCGCTCATGACATTTCTGGCGCCTGCGGCGATTCCACACGTGCCCATGGCTACGGTAATTCGGTAGCTTGCCGACGCGTCCCGTGCTGCCATCTCTTGTTTCGCTTTCTCCTTGATGGCGCGGAGATCAGCTAAAGTCTTCACGATGAAGGTCTCCTTTGGTTAAATAGTGATTGTGGTTATTTGTGATTTATTATCTTTTGCTTTTACATTAATAATTTGAGTATTTCGCCGACCGCAATCCGCATTCTGCATATTCGGACTGCGGACTGCCGTCTGCGGTTTGCGCTACACCGCTTTTGATTTTATCTCCTTCAAAATTGATTTTATATGCGTTTTTGCCGGCCCAACCACCTCATACAGCCCGCATTCGGTTTCGGCCATTCTCGCCAGCATCCAGAACGAGTCAAAGACCAACCGTCCGTAATCTGTTTGATGCGCATAGCAAAAATGAATGTCGATGGAACCGATGATCAAATTGACCATCGAATCCGCCATATCGCCAATCGGCGGCCGGTTGAGATGATTGAGCTTGAACGTTGCCGTGACTAATGTGCCGACGCCCGGTTCGGACTGAATGGTCAGCTCTCCCCCGCACTGTCGCGCCAGTTGACGAAACATCGGGAGTCCCATGCCGACCGAACGCGTTGTTCTGGTGGTGACGAACGGATCGGTCACTCGTAGAATCATCTCTTCGCTCATGCCGCGGCCGTTATCCTTGATGCGAACGCGCAGCAGATTCTCCGACACCAACTCCTCCAATGCCACAATGATGCGTGTGGAATCCGCTTCGACCGAATTCATGACAATGTCTAAAATATTTAATGATAATTCACGCATAATAATTCAGATAAATTCGAATAGTGCTTTCTGCTTTCAACTTTTTACTTTTTACTTTTATCGTTCTACTCTATTTTTTCCAGCGCCGTTCGTCGTCCATCCTCTTGTTGAATTGCTTTTCTCAGCTCCTCAAATGTCGGCTCATTCATCTTGTACCACGTATATTTTGTTCCAAGCTGATCTATCATGTGCGCATCCGAAGAGCGGATGATCGACCAGGACGATCGTTTTAAAAAACCATGCTGAGCCGATGCGTCCTCAAACGTTTTGGCAATCTCCAGCGCCTGGAAAGGCAAATCATTCGGAATGAATCCCAGCACGTGCAGCAGGCTGTTTGCCTTTCGATCAATATGCGCCGGATAAATGATGCCGTCCAGATCGATGACAAAATTTGCCACGGCGCCAATGTGCAGCGTCGTTGGCAACGCTAAAAGTTTCGGGCACTCTCCGATGATGTGTTCCTCACCATCAACAATATATTGATTGCCGAACCAGTCCGGATCATTTTGCCCTTCTGGCAGGTGGTCAAAAATGACATCCTGAAAATGCAGGGCATTTTCGACGCTGTCAAACAGACAAATCATGTGGGCTTCCTCGCGAGTGTAGACTTCCATGCCCGGAAAAACCACCAGGTTCGTTCCTGTTGCGGCATCCATCACACCCTGAATATTCTCCGCTGAGTTATGATCCGTGATCGCAATCATGTCCAATCCCTGCGCCAGCGCCGCCCGGACGATATCGTTCGGGCCCATGGATAATTCAGCACACGGCGACAAAACCGTGTGAATATGTAGGTCGCCCTTATACCAGCGCACTAAACTAACGTTCCACGAAGACCAAGTTCATACAGTTGGCCGGCCACATCAAACGCCGGCTGCTGCGTTGAAAACACCGGGATTTTTTTCTGTTTTGCCTTTTCCAGCGAGGACGGTTCCAGCGTCAGGCCTTCCGGCAAAATGATGCCCGACAGCCCTTTAAAATAGACGAGCGCCAAAATGTTTTCATGGGTTTGGTTGGTAATCCACAATGCCGTTTTTGGCGATTTGGCCATGACATCGCTGAGGATGTCGGATATATAACCACATGAAACGTCTTTGCTCAGGTCATGTCCGCTCAACACATCTAGCGATAATTCTTTAACAATGTCACAAAGTAGCATGGACGCGTCCTTTTGTGTTTTAGATCCGAGTTCTGAGGTCGGAAATCTCCAATCTTGACTAAAAAGATGATTGCAGATTAAAGATTAGCGATCCAAAATCTCGGATATTATTTATTCACAAGCCGGCAGAAAAACGGTAAACGTGCTGCCTTTTTCAAATTCACTTTCCACTTCGATCATGCCCGAATAGGCATCGACAATTTTTTTGACGATCGTCAAACCGAGTCCCGTGCCGGTGATGGCCCGGGTATGTTCATTTTTGGCGCGAAAGAAATCCTCGAACAAGCGCGCCCTTTCCTCCGGTGTCATGCCGATGCCCGTATCCTGGATGGCGATTTTGACATAATGGCCGCTTCTATTGACGAGAATATCGATGCGGCCGTCCGGGCGATTGTATTTTATCGCGTTGCCGATCAAATGGTTCAGCAGGCGCAGCGCCTCGCGTTGATCGGCCTGAATGAATAAATTGCTCTCCAGATGCGTGTCAAGCGTCAGTTGCGCATTCTTTATTTCAGTCGTAAACGTTTCCAGACTTTTATGAACGAGTTCCTGAACATCCAGGCGTTCGATTTCCCGCCGCGTGGTGCCGGCTTCCATTCTGGAAATATTCAGCAAATCATTAATAAGACTCACGAGCGCTTTGGTGCGATCCAGGGACCGCGTTAAATACTGCTCGTACAATTCCGGCGCATCGCCGAGCGCTTTGTCGACCATCAACTCCAGATAACCCTGCACCGCGGACAGCGGCGCTTTTAATTCATGCGCTGCCATGTTGACGAATTGCGAGCGTAGTACATCAATTTTTTTCAACTCGGTAATATCGCGAATAACGGAGACCAGACCGATGGATGAGCCGTCATTGTCAATAATTGGTGTGATGTTGGCCATAACAACTTTTTCAGCCGGTGGCCGAATGACAATCTCTTGCTGGATGGCTTTAAAATTGACCTTGTTGTTCAGGAGAGAATTAATTTGATCTTCGAGGTCGTGCGGCAGAGTTTGTTGAAAGGAATCGCCGACAGCGATTTTTTCCTTGATCTCAAGCAGGCTATGAAAGGCGTTATTAAACAGAACAATTTCGCCTTGCTGGTTGATGACGAGAATGCCGTCATCCAAAGCGCCGATGATGGTGCGCAGCCGGGATTGTTCGCGCGAAATTTCCATCATGCGTTTTTTGCGCTCAGCCTGAAGGCGCCGGGTTTCCAGAATGAGCTCGCGCCGTTCAAGGGCGATGGTCACAACATGCACGAGTTCATCGGGATCGAACGGTTTGGGGATGTAGCGATAGGCACCCAACTGCGTTGTCGTCACCGCCGAGTCAATTGAGGCAAACGCGGTAACGACGACGCAAATGGCTTCGGGATAGGCCAGCTTGATCGAACGCAGCACTTCGGTGCCGTCGAGGTCGGGCATTTTCAGATCGATAAAGTACAGATCGTACTCCTGCGCCAGACCCATCTCAACGCCTTGAGTGCCGTTTTCAGCCGTATCGACGTCCAGGCCCTGCATTTCCAAAATGCGGCGCATACCTTCGCGCATGCCGAGTTCGTCATCAACGACCAATATTTTTGCTTTTGTACTGCTCACGACTATCCTCTCCCGGTGACAAATGCGAGCACTTAAAACCATGAATTGCACTAATGTCACGAAAATAATCCAACCTGGATTATTCCGACACGAAGCGCACGAAATCACCTGGTTCCGGTTTAAGGCAAATTCATGCGATTGGTGCAATTAGTGGTGTTCATCATACATGCTTATAACAATCATTTTTCTTTAAAAACTTTTTCGCCGAGGTACTGCACCATATCGCGCGGCGAAATGGGTTTTTCCAGATAATCATCGGCTTTGATCCAGTTGGTTTCTTCCAGCGTGTCGGTGCTCAAGCGCACGCCGGTATCCTGGCCGGCGGATGTCATAATAATAACCGGAATGGCCTTGCCGGCTTCTGTACTTTTGACGCGGTGGCACAATACAAATCCGGAATCGAAATGCTCCATAGATAAATCAACAATCATCGCCTCCGGTTTAAACGTTTTAAAGGATTGCAGTCCTTCTTCACCGCTATAAGCGACTGCAACCTCGTAGCCGGCCTGCTCCAGGATCGGCTTGTATTGTTGAATCAAATCTACGTCATCATCGACCATTAAAATTTTCTTGTTCATTGCTCCAAGTTCCTATTTATATTTTCTTTCATTCTTTTCACGTTCAAGTCATTGCGAACGAGCGAAGCGAGTGTGGCAATCTCCTGAGAGCATCTCCTTTATAAGGCGATCACCAGACCATCAAACAAAAAGCATTGGATGGCTCGCGATGACTTTGCTTCTATATCATCTCTTCAATTTTGTGCATCAAATCTTTTGGGCTGAACGGTTTTTCGACGAACGCATCCACCGGGTTCCACACTTCATCCGGCCCGATGGTCAAATTAAAGCCGTGCTCCTGATTCACCGAGGTCATCATCAAAATTGGAATGTCCTGCGTTACGTTGTCGTTTTTTAAATTTCGCGCGACTTCAAAACCCTCGCCCACTTCTGTCATCATCACATCAAGCACAATCAAATCAGGGCGTTCGTTTTTGGCTTTATCAAATCCTTGATCGCCGTTAAAAGCGTAAATGACCTCGTAGCCGTTGTTCGCTAAAAAGGCGCGGTTCATCTCAACGAGATCGATGTCGTCATCAATGAGTAATATTTTTTGACTCATTTTACAAGCCTTCCATTCGATTCAACCGCCATATCGCTCGGCAGATCGATTAAAAATGTAGTGCCGCTCCCCACCTCGCTCCAGAGGACGCGAATATTCCCTTTGTGCATTTTGATGATGCCGTAGGCGATGGCCAGGCCGAGCCCCGTGCCTTTGCCGATCTGTTTTGTGGTGAAGAACGGCGTGAACAATTTGGCAAGGTTCTCTTTGGCGATGCCAGTGCCGGTGTCTTCAAACGTCACGTGCAACCGGTCACCATTAATTTTTGCGCGGATGGTCAATGTGCCGCCATCCGGCATGGCTTCGGCCGCATTAACAGCGAGATTCAAAAAGACCTGATACAGCTGATCGCTATCCAGCACCATTTCGGGCACATTTTTATCAACCAAAGTCCGAATATCAATATTGTGAAAAAGCGGCTGCTGACGAATGGCTTTGATGGTCTTTTCGATCACACTGGCGATATTTTGTTTTTTCAGCGAGAGCTGACCCTGTCGGGAAAAGTTGAGCAGTCCCGATACAATGGTCTGGCAGCGTTTTGCTTCTTCCATGATGAACTTGATATCGTCCTTGTTCGGATCATCATCGCTCAGCCGTTTTTTGACGAGATGCGCATAAAGCATGATGGAGCCGAGCGGATTGTTCACCTCGTGCGCCACACCGGCCGCGAGCTGTCCGATCGATGCCAGTTTTTCATGTTGAATGAGCTGCTCCTGTGTTTCGGCCAACGCATTCAGCGAATCCTGAAGCTGCTGCTGCATGCGCTCTTTCTTTTCGATTAGATACGGCAGACACATATCCGGCTCGGCGAAACCCTGATAAACCGCTTTGGCATAGGCGCGACACGTGTCATAACCGCAGGCGCCGCAGTTGAGTTCGTCTGATTCCTCAAATTTATCAATGTGTTCAAGGATCTTTTTGATCTCATCTTCCGACGGCTCCATCATGGATACACGATCCTGCTGGAAACGTCGGTAAATGTTAATGTCCGAACAGTCTTCGATGGTCTTGCGCCATTCCGGATAATTTGAATTCAGACGCCCTTCATCCGTATATTTGACCACTTTTTGTTTGCGAGTAAAATAATTGACGTCATGATCCATATAGGGACCATTGATGCAACCTTCACAAAAAAGGATGTCAATCATATTCGCGTTGACCTGATGATTTTTGAGCGACTCGACGAGATTTATCACCCGGCCTTTGCCTTCCGTAATGATCATGTCGGAATTCATCACGTCAGCCGGAAGTCCAGCGCTGCGCAACAAACCGCCGGAAATCGGATAGACGCGGCCGAGATACGCCTGCGGCGGATCAAACTCGGAGGCCGTCATATTTTCCGGATTGATGTCCTTCATCTGCCAGATATCCTGCAGCTCTTCAAAAGTCAACACTTCGTCAACGGCATCTTTGACTTCCGGATCCATCATCTCGACTTTTTTTGCCGAGCACGGACCAATAAATACCACTTTGACATCGTCGCCATAATATTTGTGAACCACGCGGCCCATCGCCACCATGGGTGACACGATGGGCGCAAGATTCGGCAACAGCTCCGGCACATATTTTTCAATATAATTGGTCAACGCCGGGCAAGAGCTGGCAATAATCGGCTTTTTGACGAACGCGCTAAACTCATCCTTGCCGTTAACCATTTTGAAATAGGCTTTGTTGATCAAATCGGCGCCAAATGCAACTTCAACAACGTGGTCAAAACCACAGGCGCGAACCGCGCCGATGATCTGTTCCGGCGTCGCCTGGCCAAATGCCGCCGGAAATGACGGCGCCACCATGGCGACCGTCTCGTCCTCTTGTAAAAGCCGCAGCGTATGCTCGACGCCGCTCAACACCGCCTTGGCCTTTTGAGAGCAGACGTTCACACAATGCCCGCACGCCAGACAGCGACTCTCGATCACTTTGGCCTGGCCGTTTTCCACCTTGATGGCCTTGGCGGGACACTCACGAATGCAAGAATAACAACGCTTGCATTTTTCTTCTATGGTCCAAACGACGGGCATGTGGGTTGTGTGATTTTCTAATTCTGTGTTCAAATGATTTTATTTCTACTCCAAGGCAAAGGCTGAAAAGATGAATTTTCAGCTTTTGCCTCTTTAGCAACTTTTCTCATTAATCTTGTTCTGCGCGACTGACGTAATGCGTATGCAACAACTCGTGCGCGATGTGACTGTTCGGCTCGCCGAGAAAATCCTTGTAAAGCTGCATGACCGACTCGTTGTGATGCGAGCATCGTTTTGCCATTTCGCTATCAATTTTATAGATCGCCTGCATGCGCTTTTCCGTTTTTACCGGGTCCGACGGCAACGGTTGCCCGCCGCCATTGATACAACCGCCCGGACAAGCCATCACTTCAATAAAATGGTACGGCGTTTCGCCATTGCGGATCTGATCCAGAATCGGCTTGATATTTCTCAGACTATTGACGGCCGCCACTTTGACTTTAGTGCCGTTTATGTCCACATCGGCTTCTTTAATGCCGCTCAAGCCGCGCACCGGGCGGAAATCGATTTCGTCCATTTCTTTGCCCGTCAGGGTAAAGTATGCCGTGCGCAGAGCGGCTTCCATCACACCGCCGGTGGCGCCAAAAATAACAGCCGCGCCGGTTGATTCGCCGAGCGGATCGTCATAATATTCGTCCGGAAGGCGGTGGAAATCGAGACCGGCATTTTTGATCATCAGGGCCAATTCACGCGTGGTGATCACTGCATCCACATCCGGGTATTTATCGCCAAGCTCTGGACGCTGGGCTTCAAATTTTTTCGCCGTACACGGCATGACCGAGACGACAAAGATTTTCGATTCATCGATGTTCATCTTTTGCGCCCAGTACGATTTGATGAGCGCTCCCTGCATCTCATGTGGTGATTTACAGGTTGACAGATTTTTCAAAAGATCAGGATAATTGTGCTCAATATATTTGATCCAGCCGGGGCTGCATGACGTCAGCATGGGGATCGTTCCGCCGTTCGTCAAGCGTTTCAGCAATTCATTGGCTTCTTCAATGATGGTCAAGTCCGCCGCAAAGTTGGTATCAAACACATAATCAACGCCCATTCGTCGCAAGGCCGCAACGATTTTGCCGGTAACCACGGAACCGGGTTCCATACCGAATTCTTCACCAAGCGCCACTCGGACCGCCGGCGCCACTTGCGCAACGACAATCTTGCCGGGATCGTTAATCGCCGCCCAGGTGATTTTTTCATTGCTCTTTTCTCGCAACGCGCCAACCGGACAGTTGACGATACATTGGCCGCAGTACACACAGGGTGATGTGTTGAGGCTGTTTTCAAACTCCGGGGTGACATGGCTGTTGAATCCTCGGCCGGCAATATCAATGGCGCCCACCGACTGCACCTCGTGACAGATTCGCGTACAGCGGCCGCACAGAATACATTTTTCCGGATCGCGCTCGATGGACGGGCTGGCAATATCGAGCTTGCCGGTGCGGCGCTCGCCACTGTAACGGAAGCTGCGCACGCCATATTCAGCCGCAAGCGATTGCAGGCTGCAGTTGCCGTTTCGCACACAGACGAGACAGTCCTGCGGATGGTTGGCGATCAACAGCTCAATGATCGTTTTCCGGGCGCGGCGCACTTTGGACGAGTTTGTCTCCACGTGCATGCCCTCATATACCGGAAAGGCGCACGACGGAATGAGATTGCGTTGGCCTTCAACCTCAACGACACAAATGCGGCACGATCCCGTCGGAGAAAATCCCTTTAAATAGCATAATGTCGGTATTTTAATGCCTTCGCGTTCCGCCACTTTGAGAATAGTCTCACCGGCATTCGCCCAGCATTCTTTTCCATTTATATGAATTCTCATTATATATAATCCTTTTAATTTACGACAATCGCGTCAAATTTACAGTTGATGCGGCATTGATCACAACGAACACATTTATCTTCGATAATATAATGCGCTTTGTTCTTTTCGCCGAGAATCGCATTTTCCGGACATTTTTTCGCGCACACCGTACAACCCGTACATTTGTCCGTATCAATTGTGTATGTGAGCAAATCGCGGCATACGCCCGCCGGACATTTGCGGTCATACACATGCGCTTCATATTCTTCGCGGAAATATTGCAGCGTGCTGAGCACCGGATTCGCGGCTGTTTGTCCCAAACCACACAACGACGTCGTTTTGATGACATCCGCCAGGCGCTCCATGTAGACCATACCTTGAAAGCGCTGCATAGAATCCGCCTGCGATTTTTCACTGCGACGACTCTGGGTGACACGTTCCAGCGTTTCGAGAAGACGTTTGGTGCCTTCGCGACACGGAATACATTTGCCGCATGATTCGGACTGGATAAAGGTCATAAAATATTTCGCCAAATCGACCATACAGGTTGACTCATCCATAACGACCAGGCCGCCGGAGCCCATCATCGCGCCGATCTCTTTGAGCGATTCGTAATCGATGGGCGTATCGAGGAATTGCGCCGGCAACGCGCCGCCTGACGGACCGCCAATTTGCACGGCTTTGAATTCCTTGCCGTCCGGGATGCCGCCGCCGATATCAAAAAGAACTTCGCGTATCGTTGTGCCCATGGGCACTTCAACCAGACCAACGTTTGTCACTTTGCCGGAGAGCGCGAAAATTTTCGTACCTTTGGAGCCTTTAGTGCCGACGCTGGCATACCATTCCGCACCTTTGGAAATGAGCACAGGAACATTCGCAAACGTTTCAACATTATTGATGATCGTCGGTTTACCAAACAAACCGGCATCGGATGGAAATGGCGGTTTGGGACGCGGCATGCCGCGTTTGCCTTCGATGGAATGCAGCAGGGCCGTCTCTTCGCCACAGACAAACGCGCCGGCGCCTTTTTTCACTTTCGTGGTAAAGTTAAAGCCGCTGCCGAGAATATTCTCGCCCAGCAAGCCGTACGCTTTTGCATCCTTGATCGCTTTTTCCAGGCGTTTGATGGCCAGTGGATATTCAGCGCGACAGTAAATATAACCTTCATCCGCGCCAATACAATACGCGGCGATGATCATGCCCTCAATCACTTTGTGTGGATCGCCTTCGAGCAGCGCGCGATCCATAAAGGCACCGGGATCGCCTTCGTCGGCATTACAGACGACATATTTTTTATCGCCTTCGGATTTGGCCGCCAGCTCCCATTTTAATCCCGCCGGAAAGCCGCCGCCGCCTCGGCCGCGCAAACCACCGTCTTTGACTTCCTTGATCACGTCACCAGGTGTGCTGTGATTCAACGATTTCGACAGCGCCATATAGCCGCCGCGAGCCAGATATTGATCCAAATTATCGGGATCAATGACGCCGCAATTGTCGAGAACGTTCTTTTGTTGTTTTTTGAAAAATGGAATGTCGTTGAGCGCCTGATAACCGCCCCAGCCGTTTGTGCTGAGGCCATCGTACAAACCAAGAACTTTGTTCTCAATGACGTTGCCATTGACCAATGTGTCTTCGATTATTTTCGGCACGTCATCCACAGTCACTTCCGAATAACTCAGGCGAGGATGACCGGGAAGTTTTATATCAACAATAACCTCTTTGGCGCAATAACCAACACAGCCCGTCGAGACGATATCAACTTTTGTGTCCAGCGCTTCAACCTGAGTTTTAAAAGCATCGTAAATTTGTTGTGCGCCGTTCGCCAGTCCGCACGTTCCCATACCGATGAGGACGACGGGATTTTTGTGTTCGACTAGCAAAATCTGGTCTTTGAACTTTTTGACATTTTTCGTGCTGGTTTCGGACTGATGGCACTTTTGTCCGTCATTAATGCATTCGATAAAAAATTTACAGGGATTTTCTGGGCTGTGCCAACAATTCGCGAAAATCGCCTGGAATGAATTTTGAGCCACAGCTTACTCCTTATCCGCTTTTCGTAAATCTCTCAGTAATTTTTTTACACTTTTTGAATCGAGCTTGCCGTAAAAATTATCGCCCACCGCGATCACCGGTGCGATACTGCAGGCGCCAATACAGGCCACGGTTTCGATCGTGAACATCAAATCTTTGGTCGTGTCGCCCGCTTTGATGCCGAGCTCGGCTTCCAACGTTGTCAAAATATCAAAAGAGCCTTTTACGTGGCAGGCCGTGCCGCGGCAGACGCGGATCACATGTTTGCCCAAAGGCTGTAATCTGAATTGGTTGTAAAACGTCGCAACGCCATAAATGCGCGACATCGGCAAGCTGGCGTGTGCAGAGACTTTTCGTAACTCTTTTTCAGGCAAATAGCCATAAACGTCCTGGATATCCTGCAATATGGGAATGAGCGCCGAGGCGTCATTCTCAGAATATTTGGACAGTACTGCTTCTGTTTCCATGTGTATCATTACTCCGTAGGAAAAAGTATATATTTAAATTAGTTGTTTTCCAGCAACTGTTGGACCTTATTGATTAATTCCGCCGGCTTGAGCGGTTTGATGGCGTAATCGTCAACTTTCATCCATTCTTTGTCTTTGGAAAAATGGAATGAAAATCCGGTTTTTTCTTCGGCGGACGTGAGCATCAAAATCGGCAACGTTTTCGTCCTGTCATCATCGCGCACCGCGTACGCAACCGTAAAACCAGAGTCTATTTCTTCCATCATTAAATCGAGGACAAGCAAAGAGTAGTCGTTCTCACGAACTTTGCGAATGGCTTCAGTTGATGTATACGCTTCATCAACATCAAAACCGACCGTTTCGAGGATGGTTCGATTGATCTCGATAAAGTCGGGATCATCGTCTGCTAACAATATTTTAATTTGATCTGACATATTGTAACTCAATGTACATTTTTATCCAATTCCAATGCAGAGCTTAACGCCGTGGTGAATTCCTGGTTCCCGAACGAATTGACATGATAATAAAAGATATTTTCCTTG
>CAYSNA010000117.1:6060-13507 GCA_964432185.1 uncultured Cytophagia bacterium | reverse complement strand
GTTTTAAACGATGGAATGACTCCGCGGCAGCGATATGATGCGCTGGATAAAATCAAAAAGGAACTAGTCAAAAAAGCCGAAAAAGCTGGATCAGATATCCGCGCCGAAGTCAAGGATATCTACAGCGGCACTTTGTATTATCTCTTTCGATACAAACGCCTGCAGGATATCCGTATCGTTTTTGCTCCGCCGGAAGATCTCGGCCGATTTGGCGGCGACATTGACAACTGGATGTGGCCGCGCCACACCTGCGACTTTACCTTTCTGCGCGCTTACGTTTCAAAAGACGGTAGCGGCGTTCCCTACAGCCCGGACAATGTGCCGTATCAGCCGAAATCATTTTTAAAAATTTCTCTCGACGGTGTCAAGGATGGCGATTTTTCGTTTGTGATGGGCTATCCCGGCCGCACCTATCGGAATTACACGGTCAAAGAAATCGAAAATTCGATGACTGCGATGCAGGCGCGTATCGATAGTTATACCGACGTTATGGCATTTTTTGAAAAAGCCGGCGCCACCAGCCGAGATGTTGAAATAAAGTACGCCGGCACATTGCGGGGCCTGGCCAATGCGCATAAAAATTATACGGGCAAGCTGGAAGGCTTTGAAAAGATTGGACTGCTTGAGAAGAAACGACAATCGGAACAGGCTTTTCTCGATTGGGCTGCAGCGCAATCAACTGTTGATTATAATAAGGCGCTGGCCGATTATTCGACATTTCTCGACCACGTCGAAGCCTTTCAACAGAAAAAAGAGCACCTTGAAAATTTGGTTGATGGCCGCCGCGGTACGGCGCCTATGCTGCTCTACCAGGCGCACACCATTTATCGCACCGTTAGCGAGCGCGAAAAACCGGATATGGAACGTGAATCCGGTTTTCAGGAACGTGATTTTCAGGATATTCAGCAGCGCGTCGAGTTGGCCGATCGTAGTTATGATTTTGAGACGGACAAGGACTATTTTAAAACTATTCTCAAGGCGATGCTCAACTCGGATGAGGCGAGTGTCCCCGGTCCTCTGAGGGATAGTGTCGCCAAGTCCGAGAGCACTGTTGATGCGTTTGTTGAGGATGTGTACGCACGCACGACTTTGCGAGCCGGAAAAGACCGGACAGCGCTGCTGCAGTTGAATCTGAAAAAACTCAACGCAATCGGCGATCCCCTCATCGAACTGGCGGCCGGAATCGAATCGCAACTCGCCGACATGCGAGAACAGGAAAAAGCCCTCAATCAACAAAAAGCCGACTTGAAACAAGTTGTCATGCAGGGCTATCTTGCTTACACCGATGGAAAAATCGCGCCGGACGCCAACTCGACGCTGCGGTTAACTTTTGGCGACATTGCCGGGTATTCGCCGAAAGATGCGGTCGATTATAGAGCCGTCACAACGCTGACCGGCGTGATGGAAAAAGAGACCGGCGAGAAACCATTTATTGTGCCGGAAAAGATCATCTCCCTTTATGAGGCAAAAGATTTTGGTCCCTATGCCGATTCGGCGATCGACGATGTCGTCACCTGCTTTTTAAACAGCACCAATGTCACCGGCGGTAATTCCGGTTCGCCAACCCTCAACGCCCGAGGCGAGCAAACCGGCATCATCTTTGACATGACCTACGAAAGTGTAGTTGGCGATTATTATATTATCCCTGAACTTCAGCGCACCATCAGCGTGGATATTCGCTACGTCCTGTTTATTGTGGAAAAATTTGGCGGCGCCACGTGGTTGGTTGAAGAGTTGGGATTGTAATGCTGATCCCTGATCCGGATAAACCTAAATCATAAAGGAAGCACGAGTGACGTGTTTTGACGAAAAGCAAATTTACCAGACAAAATAGAGTGATTGGTAAATTTCGCCGTTGAGTTTTTTCAATTTTTGTCATTTGGGGTCGAGAAAAAGTTGAAAAAGAATGAATATAAAAATACTGCTAATTATTTGATCTATTAATGCAAGGAGTTCGCATGATTCGACTATATGTAATGCTGATAGCTATAGTGGTTTTTTCAACGTTAGTTTTTTCTGCCGATAGGGATCGTCCCGATTGGGAAGGCGGCCGTCCGGACGGCTGCACCTCCATTACTGTTGCCAAAGCCGCATCGGACGGCGGCTGGGTGTCTACTTCGCACACCTGCGACAGCCATCGCACGCGGTCCTGGTTTGATATTCAACCGGCGAAAAGACATCAAGCGGGCGACATGGTTGAACTGGTGATGCGCACGACAAATGATTCGCTTGCCATGCCGGCCTACAAACATATTCCCACCGGCAAAATTCCCCAGGTTGAACACACGTTTGGTTATATCAACACCGCCTATCCGTGCATGAACGATCATCAACTCGCCATCGGTGAGTCGACGTTTGGCGGACGGGAATCGCTGCAATCCGCTGCCGGCAAAATTGATTGCCAAATGTTGAACCGTTTGATGCTTGAGCGCTGCACCACGGCGCGTGAAGCCATCGAGCTGGCGCGTGTGCTGTTAAAAGAATATGGCTGGAACGATGCGGGCGAATGTTTGACCATCGCCGATACCAAAGAAGTGTGGCATTTTGAAGTTGTTGGCCCCGGCGCCGGAGAGGTCGGCGCGATCTGGGTGGCGCAACGCGTGCCGGATGAGCACGTGTCGGTGAACGCCAACGCCAGCCGAATTCGTCAGGTCGATATGAACGATTCGGCTAATTTTCTCTATTCTGAAAATCTGACGCACGTCGCGCAGGACAGCGGCTGGTGGAGTCCCGAAGATGGACCATTTGAATTTTGTTACGCGTACGATCCCGGCGGCCGTACATCGCTCGCCGCTCGCCGACGCGAATGGCGCGTGTTTGATTTGTTGGCGCCGTCCCTCAAACTTGATCCGAACGATAAGGATTATCCGTTTTCTGTCAAACCGGACAAACCGGTGACTATGAACGATCTGGTTATGTGCTTTAAGGATTATTTTGAAGGCACGGATTTTAATTTTGTTAAGGATATTACCGTCACGGATGACAGCGGTAAAACCATGCTGTCGCCGCTGGCAAACCCGTTTATGCCGTATGATATGAACAAAGTTTTTAAAATCAATGGCGGCTGGGGCTGGCGCGGCGAGCGCACCATCGCGCGCTGGTACACGATGTATGCCACCATTACGCAATCCCGCGACTGGCTGCCGAACGAAGTCGGTGGTGTCGTTTGGATGGCCATGGATAATGTGGCGAACTCCATCTATGTGCCGCTTTATTGCTCCATCACGGATGTGGCCGAGTCCTATAAAACACCGGGCCGCGTTCATGGTTTCACGCGGAATTCCGCCTGGTGGGCTTTTAATCGACTCGGCACGCTGGCGGCACAACGATGGGGCGACATGCGTCACGACCTCGATGCGGTGTGGGTGCCGTGGCAGAACGAGTTGTTTTACAATCAAAAGGCCGTTGAAGATGAGGCGCTCAAATTATTCGAAAAGAATCCTAACAAAGCCCGAGCCTATCTAACCGATTATGGTATAAAGTGGGGCAACAAGGTGGTTGACAAAGCCTGGGAGCTTGGCGATTTCCTGTGGACGAAATATGATGAATTGTTCTAACGGCTGGAAAAACTCATTCGAATGATTGCCTTTTCGCTTGCGAGTTTATCTTTTATGTGTTAATATGTCGATAATTATTTGATTCGTCG
This sequence comes from uncultured Cytophagia bacterium, assembly GCA_964432185.1. GTDB lineage: Bacteria > Zhuqueibacterota > Zhuqueibacteria > Residuimicrobiales > Krinioviventaceae > Kriniovivens. Next base: position 9,861 of record CAYSNA010000117.1, on the reverse strand, counting down.
ACATATTTTTACGATGTGTCGATATCACTCCATAAAATCGACATATAATTTATATATGTCGATTTCATAAACATATCGAGTCGAAATGGCCTGGACCGGACCTGACATTCCTTATAACGATCTTCCTGATTTACCGCCGAAAATTGATTTGGAAACGACCGGAATTTTTAAGGCGGCGATCAAAGCACATCAATCTTTGGCCGAGTTGAAAGGTTTTTGTCAAACTTTGCCGGAACCGGAAATTATCCTCAATACGGTGATTCTGCAAGAGTCCAAAGACAGTTCTGCGATTGAGAATATTGTGACAACTCAGGATGAACTGTACAGAGCGGCCCTCGTAATCCTGGAGGATTTGCCGAGCGCGACCAAAGAGGTGTTGCGCTACCGCGAAGCGATTTATGCTGGTCTGCGTCAGTTTGAAAAAACCGGGCTGCTGACCTTGCGCAGTGTGATTGATATCATGCAAACGATAAAGAACTCTTCGCAGCAGCTTCGTAGAATGCCGGGAACAAAACTGGCGAATCCGGTGACAGGCAACGTGCTTTATACACCGCCGGCGCCGGAATACATCGACGCCAAAATGCGCGCCTGGGAAGCGTTCGCCAATAGTGACACCTTAACGGATCCGCTCATAAAAATGGCACTGTTGCATTACCAATTCGAAGCCATACACCCCTTTGCCGACGGCAATGGACGAACGGGCCGGATCATCAACGTGCTTTATTTAATCAAAGAGAATTTGCTCTCTTTACCGATTCTGTATCTAAGCGATTATATCATCCGCAATAAAAATCAGTATTATTCGCTGCTGCAATCCACAACTCAGAATGAGACCTGGGAAGAGTGGGTGTTATTCATGTTGCGAGGTGTGGACGAAACGGCTCGGAATACATTGACATTGATTTCAAAAATCGGCGAACTTGAGCGCCGCACGCTGGAAGAAATGCGTCAGCTCTCCGGAAGATTGCCTGTGCATGATTTGAACAAGCTGATTTTTAGTTTCCCGTATATAAAAATAAAAATACTGATTGATCGAGGCATCGCCAAACGACAAACAGCTTCGGTCTATTTGCAGTATCTGGCGGAGCTGGGCATTTTGGAGCCGCAAAAAGTTGGTCGAGATATTTACTATATTAACAAAAGACTTGTACAGTTACTTGCCGGTGTCAACAATTAAGTGTATCAAGCGCGTGAATGCAAGTATGGACACGTTCGCATTTTATGGTGTGCGTTTAAATCCGAGTTTAAAATTTGAATACATTATTGAAAGGGAGCATGATGAACCTTTTTGCCGGAATTGATTCATCAACCCAGGGCACAAAATTGCTGGTGGTTGATACGGATACCTCACAGGTCATTTGGGTGGATGCGGTAAATTATGATAAAGATTTGCCGCACTATAAGACGAAAAACGGTGTGCGCCAAACCGATCACGTCGGCGTGTCCGAATCTGATCCGAATATGTGGATTGAGGCGCTGGAGGTGTTATTTGGGCGACTGAAAAATTCGGACATTCCGCACGATCAGATCAAAGCCATGTCCGTTTCCGGCCAGCAGCATGGCCTGGTGACGCTGGACGCTGCCGGCAATCTGACGCGATCGATGAGCAAATTGTGGAACGATTTTTCAACGCAAGAGGAATGCGATCTCATGACCGAAGCGGTCGGTGGGATGGAAGCGATGATAAAAGAAGTCGGTAACAGCCAGCGCACCGGTTACACGGCCGCCAAGATATTTCACATGGCGCGCCACGAACCGGAGGCCTTTGCCAAAACTACAACCTGTTTTCTCGTGCACAATTTTGTCAACTGGGTTCTCACCGGCGGCAAGAATGGCGGCGTGCGCGTGATGGAGCCGGGCGATACGTCCGGCATGGCGCTGTGGAATCCAAAAAATGGAAAATGGTCCGAAAAAGTGATGAATGCCATCTCGCCGGATTTAAAAGCGAAAATCCCGCCGCTCAAACCATCCGATGAGAGCATCGGACTCATCGGCAAACAACTTGCCGAAAAATTCGGTTTCTCGTCGGAGTGTAAAATTGATGCCGGCACCGGCGACAACATGTACGGCGCAGTCGGTACCGGCAATGTCGTGCCCGGCATCGTCACCATCAGTCTGGGTACCAGCGGCACGGCGTATACGTTTTTAGAGGACGCCTACATCGATCCCAAGGGTGAGATCGCGGCGTTCTGTGATTCCACTGGACATCATATGCCGCTGCTCTGCGTCTCCAATCTGGCGAATGGCTATAATGAAGTGTTGGCGCAGTTTAATTTATCGCATGCTGAATTTGTCGACGTGGTGAAAAAAGTCCCGGTGGGCAATGAAGGCCGCTTCCTCGTCCCCTGGTACATGGGCGAGCGTACGCCGGACGTGCCGCACGCGGCCGCGGTGTATTTCGGTTTCGGCCTGAACGATTTTACCACGGAAAAACTGTGCCGCGCCGTTCTTGAGGGCCATATTCTCAATCTGTATGATGGCTATAAAAACATGCCGGTGAACGCCACGGAAATCCGTTTAACCGGCGGACTCAGTCAGTCCGAAGCGTGGCGCCAAACCATTGCCGATGTATTCGAGGCTGAGGTCGTTCCGGTGGAAGGCGAAGGCGCGGCCCTTGGCGCGGCGCTGCATGCCGCGTGGGTGTGGAAAAAAGAAGCCGGAGAACACGTTGCCTTGAGAGATATTGTTGATCCGTTCGTCGTTTTGTTGGAAGACAAACGCTGCACACCGATTCCGGAAAACGTCGCCGTGTATCGCCAGGTCAAAGAAATATTCTCATCGCTGAGCCAGCGCGTGCGCGGATTCAAATCCGATTGCGATCCGTTTGCCGGACGCGTCAAGATGCTGTCGTAAGAGGTATTGCCCCGGTCGTCTGTCGATCGGGGCTTTTGCTTTTAATAGACTCCGTATGCCAAAACCGTCTCATACAAAGCGACAATATTGTCCGGCGGCACATCCGCCTGAATATTGTGAATGGTGTTAAAGACAAAGCCACCACCGGGGGCAAAAATATCCAGGCTGCGTTTGACGGCATCCCGCACCTGTGCCGGCGTTGCGTGCGGCAGCACATCCTGCGTATCAATGCCGCCGCCCCAAAAGACGACATCCTTGCCAAAGTCCTTTTTGAGCTGAAGCGGTTGCATGCCCGCGGCTGTGATATGTACGGGATTGATAATGTCAATGCCCATGTCAATGAACTCGGGCAGAAACGGCCGGATATTGCCGCAGGAGTGAAAAAACACTTTGGCGTTTGGCGCCTTTTTCCGCATGGCTTGAATTAGTTCGGTTTGACGCGGCTTTATAAAATCCCGCCAGGTGTCGGGCGAAATGAGCTGCGAGGTTTGCGTGCCAAAATCGTCGCCCTCAGCGACAACGTCAACCAGATGACCGAGTTCGTCCAGAGCCATCTCCCAATACTCGAGTTTATAGCGCAATACGCCATCAAGCACGGTACCGGCGGTGTGGTGGTCCATCATCAAATCGAGCATGGCGTTTTGCATGCCGCGGATGCGGATATGCATTTCGAACAAACCGGCGCAGGCGCTCTTGAGCACAACGGCAAAACCGGCGGCTTTGATTTTCTCCGCCTGCTCGCGCAAGCCCGCAATACGATGTGGTTCATTTCCTTTTGGAAAAGTATAGGCAGCCAACTTTTCCGGCCTAACCGTATCCTCGCCCAGCGGATGTTTGTAGAGATCGTACCACAAGCCATTCTGCTTGTGGCGGCGATAGTGAAAATTCCACTCATCCACGTGCGAGAGATAATCGCCGTCATCAGAATCGGTGAATTCCGTGTGGTTC
>CAYSNA010000117.1:0-5960 GCA_964432185.1 uncultured Cytophagia bacterium | reverse complement strand
AGCCAATGCTCAACTTTATTGCCTCTGCTGACAATACGGCTCGTATTATAAACGCCGAGCGGAAAGATCTTTTTCTCGCCCGGTGGATAAAGCTCGTACAGCGCCGCCGTTGTGTGGTAGTCATTCAACTGCATTCTGCCATCCAGCATCCTCTCATGATTCACATCATCCAGAATTTGATATTCGAGTCCAAGCCCGGATTTTGAATCACCGGACAATTCTTCCAGCACAAAATACTTGACGCCGCTGTTGCCGCCGGGCAACTCCATTTTCCACTCAAAGGAAAATTCAAAATCGCTGAATTTTTCTGTGGTGATAATATCACCGCTGCCGCCGGACTCGACGAGCAGTTCGCGGTTTTTGACAACCCAGCCGCTGTCCGGAAACGTCTCGCTGTTCAAACCGCGCCACTGTTCGGTGGAACGGCCATCAAACAAAAGCTGCCAGCCGTCGGCTTTTTCCTGATCGGTCAAAGCATTAACCGGCTCAATGTGCCACTCAACGTTCTCCAACTTGACGACTACCGGATTCGGCCATGAGGTGTTGTTGTACAAGCGTTGCGCGCGAACAATGGAGATGCTCAGGACGTCGCCATCCTGCGAAAATCGCGAGGTCGCATCGCCATCGGGATTGTATTCGATGACCTGATCATTTTGACCGAGGACAGAAATTGTTGTCTTGTCCGTGGTGCGAATGTGTTTAAGCACAAACTCTTTGCGGTCGCCTTTTTTCCACACGCCCTGCTTGGTGATGAACACGTATACCGATTTATCATCTTTGGATCGCGTGAACCAGAGGTCGCCTTCACGAATCACCGGACAGGGTCGGATATTCTGAATAGCTTCGTCATTGACAAACATCCACAAGGCCAGCTCGCGGAAACGCCGTTCCTGTTCAAAAGGAATTACGCCTTTGGGATCCGGCCCCACATTGATCAGCAAATTGCCGCCCTTGGCGCGTATGTTGATGAGCATCTCGATCAGCTCGGTGCCCGATTTATACTCTTCGTTCGTCGGTTTGTATTGCCACTGATTGCCGAGAGTGAAACAGGCTTCCCACGGTCCCGGCATCGGCGCGTCCGGGATGTTCTGCTCCGGCGTCGCCATTTCGCCGCGCGTCACCAGACAATTCGGCTGCAGTTTATGGATGAGCTGCCGGATCGGTTCGTTGTCAAAGGCATCGAGGAAAATCACATCAATGGGACCGTAATTCGTCATCAACTCTTTGATCTGCGCCGAGTCGTAGTCGAGCAATTCTTTATTGTTGGAAATATTGGCATACTCGGCGCGGCGGCGTATGAGGTGCCCCTGCTTGTGCAGAAAATAAAAATCCTCCGGCGAAAAATAAAATCCCACCTTGATGCCGTGCGCGCGGCAGGCATCCACATACATCTTGACGATATCTTTTTTGTACGGCGTGTGCATAATGCTGAAATCCGTCGTCTTGGTATCCCACATGCAAAATCCGCTGTGGTGTTTGGTGGTAAAGACCATGTACTTGACGCCGGCGAGTGCGGCGATTTCCATCCAGTCGTTCGGATCATAGTCCTCCGGATTAAATGTTTTTGGCAGGTCATAGATGAATCGGTCGAGATATTTTTCCGACGCCCCAACCATGGAGTGACTGATGACCGAACCGAGCTGTGAATCCATGCTCCAGTGCACGAACATACCGAGCCCCCAGTCCATAAACGCCTCGGCGCGCTCGGGATTGTTAAAAGGCGGCTGCATGTTGTCCGGCCGTTCGGCGGCTGTTGCCGTGATGATGAAAAAGAGGATGGTAAAAAACAAAGTGCGCACTCGCATATTATTTCTCCTCTGAAAAAAAGGTTCATGCTCAAGTGTTAAAAATGTGCGAATTATTGTAATGCTTTCAAGACATAAAACGATACCGGATGTTCAAGGAGGAGAGGAACTGCCTTGAATCTAAAGACAGGCGAAACACCATGAGGCCATTTGTGCAGGATGAGTGAAAGACCCATCCTGCACTTACAACACGCTAAAACGTTACGCCGAGCGTAAAGATATTGGTTGAGCCGAGAATACCGATGTCTTTGAAGGCATAGTCAATTTTGAGCACTTTATTGCCGAGCAAGGTAAGGTGCGCGCCGGCGCCAAAGGTCAGGCCGTATTGCGATTCAACCATATAGAGGCCGCGATAACCGGCGCGGACCATAAATCGGCCGGTGCCGGGAATCAGATAGCCGTACTCGGCGCCGACATTAACGGACTCGCTATTGTTGTTCGGGTGCAGTGCATCAACCGCCACGGTTAATTTTTGCGATTTGGTGACGATCGGGTAGACGGCGACGCCGAGGCGTAAAATGAGCGGCAGTTCCCATTGCTGCAAGCGGAATTGGCCTTCGACATCCTTATAGTTGCCGTTTTCGTTCGGCAAAATATCAATGGGACGCAGCAGATCCATGCCGTCGTATTTCATGCGCGTGCCATAGTTGGAAATGCTCATGCCGATGGTCATGCCGTCCTCGCGATTGCCGGTCATGGAGAGGAAATGGGTATTGACCAGCACGCCGAGATCGAGCGCCACCGCATTGGCATTCATGTGCCAGATATTCGAGGTGACATATTTAAACGATGCGCCAAAGGCAAACCACTGCGCCAGTTGGCGGGCGTATGAAAAAGACGCCGCGTATTCGGCCGCCTGATAGGTTTCGCCGGTGCCTTCCTGCATTTCCAGCGTGGTGACGCCGGTGCGGCCATAGTTCATGCTGGAGACGCTGAGCGCCAGCGTGCCGATCCGCGGGATTACGACACCGCCGCCAATAAAGGCGACGTCAATATCAGCAATCCAGGGTTGATAGGAAAATTGGACCTCATTCGTTTCGAGATAGGCCAGGCCGGCGGCGTTCCAATAAACAGAGGACAGATCGCGGGTCGCCGCCACATAGGCATCGCCCATGCCGTTGCCGGCGCCACCGACGCCCATTTCCAAAAAATTGGCTGCCGTCGTGCCGACGCGGTACGGCTCGTTAGCAACAAGCGATACGGTCATGGCGATCAGCAGAATTGAAATTAGAATAGCTTTAATTTTCATGTTATATTCTCCTTTAACGGGAGCAAGTAAAGGGAGCAGGGAGAAATGATGAACAATCCTTGCGCCATTTTCCTTTATCCCAGTTCCTTACTTTATGACCGCAAACTTGCCCACTTTTTCATCGCCGGTCACCCGGGACTCGACATGGTAAATGTACATACCGGCAGCGATTTCCAATCCTTCACGAGACAGGACATCCCAGTGAACGATACCGGCTGACGGCTCGTTATCCACCTCGATAAAATCGACGAGCACGCCGGAGGAGGTAAAGATGCGAATGTCGCATTTTGCCGGAATGTGGGTGAACATGATCTGGCGCCGCTGGTTGAGGAATTTGTTCGCCACTGCCGTTTCCATCGCATTGGTGGCGATGTATGGATTGGGCACAACTTTGATCGAGTCCATGGTGGTTTTGATATCCGCCACGTTGCTGCTCTCTTCCGGGTTGATGGTAAAAACGTACTCATCAGCGCCGGTCAACGGGCGCGTCAGCTTGACGGCGTAGACATCATTGACCGCCGGCAGATACTCCTCGCCCGGAATGTTGCGGAAATCAACGGTAAAAATAGTGCCGGTCCAGTAGAGGCGATCTCTGTTGTTGACCCAGTGACCGACGAGCACGATATCCTGATCCCATTCAAAAGCGCCGCTTTCGTTGAGATCCCAGGTGACGAGGTCAGCTTTTTCATAGGCGCCGGTTGAATCAATTGAATATTTATTGATCACATAAAAGTTATAGGTCAGTTCGAGCAAAAGAGAATCGCGATTAATACTGTGACCATCCGCCGCTTTGATGCTGGTGGTTTGTGATGTGACGGCGGTGTAGGGATCCGTTTCATCAGTAAAAATGATCTCGTACTCCCAGGGGAAATATTTGGTTTCCGTCGTGCTTTCAATTTGGATGTCGGCCGAGCCGGTAATCCATCCGGTATTCACCCAGTCGATTTGCACCGAATCATCCGGCATAGTGATGGCGAGTTGAATGCCGTCAAAAATGTCCGAGGTGATCGGTTTGGAGGTGTTAAAACCCCAGAAATCGAGATTGGCGTTGTATTTCATATTGTCTTCGGGAAAACTGCCGGCTTTTTCCTCGTAAACCATTCTGTTGTTGTTCGTCATATCATAAACTTGAAAAGACGTTGTCGCCAATTCCGCATCCATGGGGTGACGATAGCGATCGGTTTTATAATGACTGATCGTATCCGCCTTGAATGTCAGTTTATAGGTGTGATTGGATTTTGCCGCGTGGATGTCCATCAGCGTCGGTGTTATAATACCCGTTGTGAGTGATTCGCTTGACGCGTCGAGGTCAACGCTGATCTCCGGCGAGACATAACCGGCGGCGCGGGTTTGCGGCGTCACCACAGCCACGTTTTGACCCATGCGCACGATTTCTTCAGCCTCGTCCAGTTCGAGCACAATATTGTTTTCCGTCGGCGAGACGCCCAAATCCGGCACGCCATAATCATAAGCGACGATGGCGTAATAATAGGTCACGCCGTTTTTGACATCCGTGTCGATATAATAATGTTTGATGCCCGTGTCATCGCCAAGGTAAAAGGCGATGCCTTCGACGATGCCATACTCCGCATAGCCGTTAATTTTGTTGTTCAGATCACACTGGAAAATCGGCAGTCTGGCGTGTTTGTCGCCCTGGCCCGTAGTGATGACTTCGGCGTCGGAAAATAATTTGTCCGTGGCGCGATACAATTTATATCCTTCAAAATCATTGGTGTTTTGCAGGAACGGTTCATTGGTGCGCTGATCCGACAGATCATCCCACGTGAGGACAACTTTGCCGTCGCTCGGCGTGGCCGACAGCGTCGGCATGAGCGGCGGCTGCGCAAATCGATAGTCGCGTTCGTAAATCACCTGGGCAGTCTCTTTCAGGCGGAACATCTTGGGCGCATCATGCGTCGGCGACTGCAGATTGGCAAGATTGTCATAAGTGAACATCATACCCATGGAGATGCGCTCGGTTCGACCTTTGTAAAACGGAAAGACGGTTGAGCCGAACACTTCGTACAACGAACCGGGACCGGCTGACAGCGTATAGCTGTCCAGGTTGAAGGAATTCATCACGTTCCACATGATTTTGTCCTGATCGAGCATATAGTCCCACTGCGTCCATTGCGGCCAGTCAAACAGCGCAAAGGAGGTCAAACCGACCATGTCCGATTCCGACACGTCCGTTGCGGCAAAATTGGGTTCGCAGCCGACGCCTTCTTTATAGTCAGGTCGATGGTTACATTCGGAGCCGTCGGCATCCGGGCCGTTGTAATTGATGTCAGACGGGCCGACACCATCGAGGCCCACATCGTCGCCGGCAAATTCGCCGTCTTCGAGGTACCAGAGGCCGTCATCGCTCAAATAGGAGTAGGTACCGTTGCCATTTTTGTCCAGACCATCGATCCAGTCCTGATCCTCATCACCCTCGTAATGCTCGTGCAGATCAGCTTCGGTATAGTTGTAAAATGATAGAAACTTGTCGAGATTCTCAATGCCATAATAGGCATCCACAAGCTCTCCGGCCTGATTGTCGCGTTTTTCATCATTGAGACCGTCGTCATCATTATCGACGCCGTCAAAGGGACGACCCGGGCTTTCGAGATAGGCAATGCCGATGACGCCGGGGACCAGTCCGCCTTCGCCAACGCCGATGGATTCCCACACATACGACAAGTCGAGAACCTGATCAAAATAACCTTCTTCACGGTCGCCGCCGGTGTCGCCGCCAATGCTGTTGTCGATGAAATAGCCGAAACCGCAGGTGATCAAATCAAAGTCCGAAATGTTGGAAATGTTGTACTCCCAAAAGATGATGTCCTTGGCTTCGGGATTGTTCCACTGAAAGCCGCGAACCGCAACGCGCAATCCCAAACCGCCCCACGGATAGCCGCGCTGAA
>CAYSNA010000116.1:0-13522 GCA_964432185.1 uncultured Cytophagia bacterium | reverse complement strand
CTAGAAGAAATAATAAAGGGCGTCAAATAATCGCCCGGCGTGAGAGGTAACGAGATTTTCTTGAGGATAATTATGGAACAACAGGAAGCACTGGAACAGATAAAACTGATTCGCGACACCATGCAAAAGGCGACACAAAAATTCTTTTTCTCGCCGTGGCAATGGATTGAATGGGGTATCGTCGTTATCGTCGGCGGTTTGCTAACACATTGGCTTTTGGCGGCAGGTGATACCAGGCACATACTGACCATATGGCTCAGTGTCTTTATCATCGGCAGCGCTCTCGAAGGCGTTGCCTGGATTCTCGACGCGCAACGCCGCGGCATCGACCTCTTCAGCCCGTTCGTGCTGAAAGTCTGGGGTGTTTTTGGTTGCTTTCTGGCGCCGGGATTTATCATGACGCCCGTCTTGATTCAACTTGACCTGACAGCGCATCTCATCGGCTTTTGGCTGCTGATGACCGGTTCTGCCATGTTCATGCTCGTTTTGCTGGGCGACCGCAAAGATATCCTGTGGATGGGACTTTTGCTTTTCATCAGCGGCATCCTATCAGTCTCCATTTTCCTCGATTATGCCCTTCACATTGCCGTGGCCGGCTTTGGCGTCGGCGGCTTGCTGTTCGGCATTTATCTGCTCGTGAAAGAAAAACGCAATCAAAAGAGTGAGGCTTGAAATGAAAGTTTTTATTCTGGCATGGCTGTGCCCGCTATTGCTCGCCGCTCAAGAATTGACCGGACCGGAGATCATTCAAAAAGTGAATGACCTGATGAATCAGGAATCTACCGAAGCGATGATGAGCATGACGATTATCACGTCGTCCGGCCAGGAGCGAACATTTGAATATCTCTCCTACAGCAAAAATTTTGGCGAAAAGAACTTGATGATCTATCAGGCGCCCAGCCGCGTCAAAGGGCAAAAAATGCTCATGCTCAATCACGCAGATGATATTTGGGCGTATTTCCCCCGCACAAAACGCGTGCGCAAACTGGCCTCGCATGCTAAAAAACAAAAATTTGAAGGCAGTGATTTTTCAAACGAAGATCTGGGATCCGGCGATTCGTTCACCCAAGATTATGACGCCAAACTCATCGGCACGGAAAACAAAGCAGGTGCTGAATGCTTCAAGGTGAACATGACGAAAAAACCGGATGCCGACATTTCTTACTCCAAACTCGTAATTTGGGTGCGCACAGAAGATTTCGTCCCATTGGTGATTGATTATTACGATGAAAACAATCCGGATCGCGTATTAAAAACACTGACGCAGTCCAATATCAAAGTTATTGATGGCGTTCCAACCGGCACCAAAATGGTAATGCACAATCACAACGACAATACCAATACGACCATCGAACTTGAAGACGTCAAATACAACATTCCTCTCGATGATGACTTGTTTACCGAACGGGGATTAAAAGAATGAGATCATTACATTCCATACCAGAGATAAATCAAGTCTCGCGCAAAATGGCAAGGGCACAAAGAACAAAGAGTATTCAGCCAGGCCGGGCATCGCTATGGCCCAAAGTGAATTATTTTTTTTCCTGGATTGCTCTGTCAATCTTGTTCATTTCATTGACGCTTTGTGCCCAGGAACTCGATATTTTTGGTTATTACGAACCTCAGTTGATGACGGCCAAATTTGACGATCACTTTTACAACTCGGCGTCGAACAAGCTGCGCCTGGATGTCGGCAAAAAGTTGGACAATATCTCGTTTGGCGCGAATATAAATTATATCACCTATCACGGTAAAACCGAATGGAATCTCCTCGACTATCTTCCCAAACCCATCAGCGCTCAAATTCCCGGATTCATGCAGGAGTATTTCACCTATTATTTTGGGGATATGGCGCAGTGGAGTGGCCCACTACCCATGCCGCGACCGGATCGCATTTACCTCGATAATGCGTTTGCCAAAATTCGTTACAAAAAAGCGGACATCACCGTCGGTAAGCAGCAGCTCAACATGGGCGCGGGGTACACCTGGAATCCAACGGATCATTTTAATGTAAAAAACATACTTGATCCAACATACGAGCAAACCGGGCATAACGCTATTCGGCTCGAACTCGCACTGCATCCCAAATTAAGCATTGACAGTTATGTTGCCCCGGGTGAGGAAATGCGGGACAGCCGCCTCATGCTCAAATTAAAAAGTAATGTTGGCCGGTTTGATGTCTCTCTGCTCGGCCTGCAAAATAACTGGCAGCGCACGGACTATCTCAACCCCGCCGCGATAGCTGATCCGGATGCCGCGTTCAGTACCTTTCAGCGGCAGACACTCGGCGGTGATCTTGTCGGCGAACTGTTCGGACTCGGTGTTTGGGCGGAAGGCGGCTATAATTTTGTTCATCGCAAAAGCGGAGCGGGCCTTCCGGATATGGACGATTTTTGGGAGATCGTGCTTGGGCTTGATTATACATTGAATTCCGGGCTGTATCTGATGGGCGAGTTTTACCACAATTCCATGCTGCCAAACCGGTGGCAGGATTATACGCTCAATCACTGGATGTGGTACTTTTCCACGGAAACGCGCGCCATGAGCCGGGATAACTTTTTTGGCTTGGCGCAATACCCGCTTACCGATTTAGTCACTATTGGCGCTATGGTCATTCAGAGCATCTCGGACGGCAGCGCGGCCATCGTGCCCATGCTCACGTGGAGCATGTTTGAAGACGCCGAGCTGTTGACATACCTGAATATCAATACCGGCACAGATGGACAAGCCTACGCAACACAAAGCGGCTCGGGCGGCATTCTACGATTACGAGTTTATTTTTAATGGAGAGATACAACATGAGGGACAGACTACTTTTGCACTTGGCGCGCGCACACACAAACCATCCGTGGCGCTTACTTTTAATTGTATTATTTTTAACCGTAATTTTTTCTATTGCCACCTTAAAATTATCCGTCACCCTGCGCTGGTCCGATTTGTTGCCGCAGGATGATCCTCGAACCATTCAATTCAATAAAATTGTTGAAGAATTCAAAACATCAACCAGTTTGACCATTGTCGTTCAAGGCGAAGAACATCGTATCAAACAGTTTGCCGATGAATTGGCGCCGCGCATCGTTGCGGCTGTTGATGACATTCAAAACGAGAAAATTGACGGCGACATAAAAAAAATCCAAGCCAAAATCGAAAAGCTGAAGAAAAAAAACAAAGACACCACCCACCTGTTGGAGCAGATTAAAGAGCTGCGGGCCGGCAAGGATTTTCAACTTTTTCAACGGGTGGATTATACGCTTAACATGGATTTTCTGCGCGAACACGCCATGATGTTGATCAAGAAAGAAGATCTTGAAAACATGCGCGACATGTTCTACAGCCCAGATTTAATCGAGCTTTTAACCAACTATAACAACGCATTTGAAAAAGAATACATCGGTCGCGAAGAATCCATCTCCTCGCGTGAAAAAGAAGACCGCGCTGTAATGACCCTGGACGGTATCGATTCGTTCATTTCCTATTTGCAAACAGTGGCAACTGGTCAAACGGTCTCATTCGCGGAAACCGAGAAAGCGGTCGAGAATCTGCTGCTCGGTGATCCCTATTTTCTGTCGTATGATCAGCAGGCGCTTGTACTTAATGCCATTCCGAATTTTTCCCTGACCGACATCGGTTTGGTCGTCGCTGGTGTTGAAGCGGTTGATGACCTACTGGCCGATTTGCAAAAAGACTATCCGGACGTTAGCGCCGGATCGACAGGATTTCTCGCCATAGCGCGCGACGAAATGGTCTATTCGGAACAGAGTCTCGGTATCACCAGCCTCATTGCCGTTATTGCGATTTTTTTTCTGCTCGTTTTTTCGTTCCGAATGTGGACCGCGCCGCTCCTCGCGCTTTTCACACTGCTCATTGGCACAATCTGGGCGGTCGGTTCAGCCGCGCTGGTTGTCGGCCAATTGAATTTTATGACGCAAATGATGACGGTCATACTTTTCGGACTCGGCATCGATTTTTCAATTCACATCATTTCAGGATTCACAGAACGCCGCACGGCCGGAGATAGCATTCTCAGCGCAATGGAACAGACATTTTTGAAAAGCGGCAAAGGCGTCTTGACCGGTGCGTTAACGACTGCCATCGCCTTTTTAACCTTGGTCGTCTCCCATTCCCGCGGCATGAAAGAAATGGGGCTGGTGACGGGATTTGGCTTGCTCGCTATAGTGCTCGCCACATTTTTAATGCTGCCGTCACTTTTGGTACTGCGTGAACGTCGCCTCGACAAGAAACGTCAATCCGGCAAAAAGCAGCCACATGTCAGCCGGGATATTTCATTCAACTTTCTTGGTCGTGTGACCGAACGAATGGCGAACAGATACGGTTTTACACTTCTCGCCGCCGTCCTGGTCACCGTCGCCATGCTATGGTTTTCATCAAAAATGACTTTTGATTCCAACTATATGAATATTGAGCCGGAAGGATTGACGTCCATAGCGTTGCAGGATACAGTCATGGACAAATTTGATTTGAGTATGGACTATGCGCTCATTACCGCGGACACGCCGGAAGAATCGAGAGCATTGGTTGAGCAGTATAAAGAATTGTCGTCTGTTGCCATGGTGGAGGATATTTCGAATTATTTGCCGTCGCCGGAACAGCAGCAGGAACGTATTCCTTTGATAAAAGATATTCGTGCCAGGATTGGTGCAGCACCTATTCAAAAAAGCATGCCGGCAAATGGACTTGAAAGTGTTCGTCAGCAACTCGAGCGCCTACAATTTAATATTATTGAAATGCAGGATATGGCCTTTATCGGCGGGCAGGACAAAGTAGATGCAAAATGCAAAACCATTGTCGGTGATCCGGAGGATGACACCAGTACGGATAAAATTGCCAATTTTCTAACTCTTCTTCGCGATGATGACATGGTAGCTACCCTTTTTAATAATTATCAAAAAGAATTTGCACCACGCTTTAAAGAAGCCGTTTTAAAGATGTGTCATACTGAGGAAATCACCATGCGTGATCTGCCGGAAGACATTCTCGATCAGTACAGCAACGACGAGCGCACCCAGTTTCTCGTCACCGTTTTTCCAGCCGGCAGCATTTGGCAGGATGCCAATTTTTTAAATCAGTTTGCGGATGATGTGGAACGTGTCAGTAACAAAGCCACAGGCATGCCGCCGGTATTTCGTGCGCTGATTCAGGTCATCGGCAATGACGGAAAAACCGCCATGGTATTCACGATTGTTTGTGTTTTTGTCCTGTTGTGGATTGATTTTGGCAAGCTTGGTTATGCATTCCTGGCGCTCATTCCGCTGGCGGTCGGCGTTGTTTGGATGATCGGATTGATGTACCTCACGCGCCAACAATTCACGGTCATGAATGTTATGGGGTTGCCGATGATCCTCGGCATCGGTATTGATGACGGCGTGCATGCTGTGCATCGCTGGATCAGCGAAGGCAAACAAAACCTCTATACCGTTTTTGCCAGCACGGGCAAAGCGATTTTACTCACCTCACTCACAACAATGCTAGCCTTCGGCTCCCTCATCTTTTCCGTCTGGCGTGGATTCGGACAACTTGGCGCCGCGTTGTTTGTCGGTGTCGCCGCGTGTTTTCTCACGACGATCATCATTCTGCCAGGCATTATTGGACTCTTAAATCGAAAAAAGCTGCGATGAACATACGACTACTGATCGCCGGAAAAATTGACAACAAAAATGCTGATGCGCTTGCAGCTCTGTATCTGAAGCGCATCAAGCACTATGTGCCAATAACGGTTGACATCATCAAACCGGAAAAAATAAAAAGTCTTTCGGATACTCAGGTGCTCGATCGCGAGGGTAAAAGGTTTCTGGAGAAACTCAATCCGTCGGATTACACGGTGGTTTTGGATAAAGCCGGCAAACAGATCACATCAGAAGAATTTGCGCAATTCTTCAACCGGATGGCGGGCCAGAGCATCAAACAAATTACATTTATTATTGGCAGTCCGCTGGGATTATCGGATGACGTGAAAGCCAAGGCTGATCATCTTTTATCGTTTTCCCCAATGACCTTTCCGCACGAACTTGCCTGTGTGCTGCTGCTGGAACAAATCTATCGTGCACAGTCCATTTTAAAAGGGGAAAAATATCATAAATAAAAAAGGCCCATCATCACATGGACAATGGGCTTGAAACACTACGCGCCTTCAGAGAAATTGTGGCCCCTCTCTATTTGAAATAGTACTTTTATCAGGCTATTCCAATATTTCCAGAGTTGCATGTTTTCCGGCCTTTCGAGCAACAGCGCTCAAAAGCACTCGAATAGCGTGAGCTGTTCGACCGTTTTTACCGATTACCTTTCCCATGTCTGGCTGGTCTACCTTTAGTTCATAGACTACGGTTGTCTCCCCCACAACCTCGGATACTTTTACGGCCTCGGGGTTATCAACCAAGTGCTTCACGATGTACTCGACGAACTCTTTCATATCGCATCCCTTTTTTACTTGGTTCTTTATTAATGATAAATTGAGTGTTGTATCTGTGGAGATCAAACAGCAAACCCTGCCCCATATCCTCCTTTCAATTCAAGGATTATCACTGACTTAATCAGTTTCAGTTAAATATATTTTCATATGCACTCAATGTCAAGGGAAAAAATTTATTTATTCATTTTTGACGGTATTCTCTTTTGAATCCTTTTAAAGCGCCAGACATCTCATTTACGTCTCGATTATTTATTAGTTTGCACTTTTTTATGCATGAATCGCATTTTTCTCTTGATTTTTTAGAGTAAACTCTTAAATTGTCGTCCGCAACAACATTAGCACTCTACACAGACGAGTGCTAATAATAAATTGAAATTAAATTCTACGGAGGATCAATGAATATTAAACCATTAGCTGATCGAGTTGTCGTTAAACCACTCGAAATTGAAGAAGCCAAAGTTGGCAGCATTTACATTCCGGATACGGCAAAAGAAAAGCCGCAGGAAGGTAAAATTATTGCTGTCGGCACTGGCAAGGTATCGGATAGCGGCGAAAAAGTCGAGCTTGAAGTAAAGGTCGGTGATAAAGTACTGTATGGCAAATACTCGGGCACGGAAGTCTCTGTTGACGGTGTTGATTATTTGATTATGCGTGAAAGTGACATTCTCGCCATTATATAAAAAGTTAATTTTACTCTGAAAATAAACTGGAGGATAATCCAATATGTCAAAGATAATCACCTTTGATGTTGAAGCACGCAACGCGCTCAAGCGCGGCGTGGATCAACTCGCAAACGCTGTTAAAGCGACATTGGGTCCCAAAGGCCGCAATGTTGTTATCGATAAAAAATTCGGCGCCCCGACGGTAACCAAGGATGGCGTCACGGTTGCGAAAGAAATTGAGCTTGAAGATCCGCAAGAGAATATGGGCGCACAGATGGTCAAGGAAGTAGCGTCAAAAACCAGCGACATTGCCGGAGACGGAACCACGACGGCGACCGTACTGGCCCAAGGTATCGTCCGTGAAGGTTTGAAGAACGTGACTGCTGGTGCGAATCCGACCGCCATTAAACGCGGTATTGAAAAAGGCGTCAAGGCTGTTGTGCAAGAACTGCAAGCCATGAGCAAACCACTTCCGGGTAAAAAAGAAATTTCCCAGGTTGGCGCCATCTCCGCCAACAACGACAACGAGATTGGCAATCTGATTGCCGATGCCATGGAAAAAGTCGGTAAAGACGGTGTCATCACTGTTGAAGAAGCCAAATCGACGGAAACCGCTCTTGAAGTTGTTGAAGGTATGCAGTTTGATCGCGGCTATCTTTCGCCGTATTTTGTCACTGATTCCGAAACGATGGAAGCATCGTTGGATGACGCGCTGATCCTGATCCACGACAAAAAAATCAGCGCCATGAAAGACCTGCTTCCGATTCTTGAGAAAACAGCACAAATGGGCAAACCGTTATTGATCATCGCCGAAGATATTGAAGGCGAAGCGCTCGCAACTCTGGTTGTGAATAAATTGCGCGGTACGCTCAAAGTCGCTGCGGTAAAGGCTCCTGGTTTTGGCGACCGTCGCAAAGCCATGCTCGAAGACATTGCGATTCTCACTGCCGGCCGTGTTATCTCTGAAGAAGTTGGCTTTAAACTTGAAAATGCAACCATTTCCGATCTCGGCGCCGCCAAACGTATTGTGATCGATAAAGACAACACGACCATCGTTGAAGGCGCCGGCAGCACTGAAGATATTCAGGGCCGCATCGGACAAATCAAAAAGCAGATCGAAAATTCAACATCCGACTATGACAAAGAAAAACTGCAGGAACGTTTGGCCAAATTGGCTGGTGGTGTTGCTGTACTCAATGTTGGCGCTGCGACCGAAGTTGAGATGAAAGAAAAGAAAGCCCGCGTTGAAGACGCATTACACGCCACACGCGCTGCGGTTGAAGAAGGTATCGTCCCTGGCGGCGGTGTCGCTCTCATTCGCGCTCTTCCGGCACTCGACAAGGTTGAGGCTGACGGCGATGAGCAAATTGGTATTGATATTTTGAGACGCGTTCTCGAAGAACCGGTTCGCCAGATCGCTCAAAATGCTGGTCAGGAAGGTTCGATTGTCGTTCAAAGAATCAAAGAAGGCAAAGACGGTTTTGGTTACAACGCCGCAACAGACGTCTATGAAGATCTGTACGAGGCGGGTGTTATTGATCCGGCCAAAGTAACCCGTATTGCCCTTGAGAACGCTTCTTCGGTGGCGGCTCTCATGCTGATGACGGAAGCAACCATTGTTGAAAAACCTGAACCAAAATCTGCCATGCCGCCGATGCCCCCGGGTGGTGGAATGGACGGCATGTATTAATAGCAATTCTATTACAACAAAAAAGCCCGCATCCATAGATGCGGGCTTTTTTTATAAACTCTTCAGACCACTGTTTATTATCGAAACAGTCCAACTTTAAATTTCATCGCAAAGACCAATCCGGAAAAATCGCTATTTTTCATATGTTGTAATTCAATATCCTGCACGGACAGATATGACATTTGGAGACTTGTCCGCATAAAGCGCGTGACGTTGATTTCGATGGCCATCCCCGGTTCAATCAAATAAAATTCGTCGTCAAAATTATCAAAATCGCCAATTTCCTGGATGCGATACCCGACAAGCCCGGCGCCAATTTTCGCGTAAAACTCGGCGTGAACAAGGGCATCCGGATTGAGCGTATAGGAGAAAAAGACACCAGCACGCGTCACATTCAAAAAATACTGCGACTGTTTTTGCAGCCATGTCGCATCCACATTATTCCACAACTGATTGGCAAAAAAACCGATCGTGTAGCGCTGATTTAATGTCCAGCCAATTTGCACACCGGGGGAAAACCCCCACTCACCGTTCTGTCCAAATGGCGATGCTTCAATACAGGGCGCTACATAAACGCCATGGGTGACGGATTCGGACAACAGCGTTTGCATCTGTGCCTGCACCGGCCAGACGCACATCAATAAAACAGCTAACATCGCAAAACGTCGCGAAAGATTCATTTTCACACCTTTTGGTTATGTTGTCAAGCAAAAAAGCCAAATCAATAAGACCAAATTCGGGTGAATATTTCCTTCAACCAAATAACGCCATCAAATTTTTACTGATTGGCGTCGGATTGTTCAACTAAAAATAAAGTCGTACATACAGAGCTGGTTGAAACTGCATGCCGAGATCATGCGCATTTTTAACGCTGCTCGAAATATTATGTCCGTTGTGCTTGATCGTTGTCCTGTGGCTGGTGAAGGCATACTCCGCCAATCGGGCATGCACGGCCAGACTAATAAAATTGTTCAAAAAGAATTCGGCGCCGAGCGTTAAGCCACCGCCAATTTTGATATCCGCATCGATATCCTGCCTTAAAAGATTGGGATAGACTGATTCGACAACACCGGAATTATAACCAATCAGACCGTAAATTCCCAAATAAGGCACAACTCGCATGCGAGGAGCGAGATACATTCGATATTCCGGATAAGCGGAGATCATATAGCCGCGATAAACCGGGCCTTCGAGCGACGACGATGTCGTTTTGGATTTATATTGATGTGTATGATAAGAAAATCCCATATCAAACAGGATCATGGTGCCGGGTGATATCATGCGGCCAAAACCGACTTCATAACCGTTGCCGGTTGTGTCCTGCTGCGTTGACAGCGCTGTAATACGTGCCGCTACAGCAGATTTTCCGGGTTGCGTTCTCGCGAAAATCGACGATGCTGCAAAAAGTAAAAGCAAAACAAGCAAGGAACGTTTCATAACCCTACTCCAAAGGTGTGTAAACTAGTAACTACAAATTAGGTGTTTAGCAAAAGAAGCAACTTTGATTTTGATAAACGATTAAATTTGACAGGAAGGACAGTAAAAAGTGCTTCGCCCGCTCAAAACGATCCGTTCGATTGTTGATCCACAGGTCAGGCAACTTTCACCCGCTTTGTGATAAACGCATAGGTCGAGTTGAAAAAAGCCTGGTTCGCTCGTGGCATCCCGAAAATCATTCAGCGTCGTCCCACCCTTCTCAATCGCTGCTGTCAGTACGGATTTTACACTTTGTACCAGTCGGTGCTGCTCATCGTTTGTCAAAGAATTAGCCGGGCGTGTAGGGTGGATGCCCGCGTTAAACAGTGCCTCGTTTGCGTAGATATTACCTACGCCGACAATGTTTTGCGCATCCATAATCCAATTTTTTATTGGTTTTTTCGAAAATTTTACATGTTCGGCCATATCCGTGACGCAAAAATCGTCCGATAGCGGCTCCACCCCGAGATTCTGGAACCGGCCATACTCGTTCAAAGCGCCGGGTTGAACGACCTCGACAAGGCCAAATCGACGCGGATCGCGAAAACGCGCCTGCTTTTTATGAGCAAGGTTAAATAAAATGTGCGTATGTTTTTCGACGGGATCATTGTGTTCAAACAACCCAATTCGGCCACTCATGCCAAGATGGATCACGACGGCCGCTTCATTATCCAAATGCCAGATGAGATATTTGGATCGACGTGCCAGCCGCACAATTTGCCGGCCATCCACCCAACGGAGAAAATCGTCCGGAATCACCGGCCGGCGCAAACGCGTATCTCGAACATCCACGGAGACGATTTTTTCGTTCAGGATAAACGGTTCAAGGCTTCGTCGGAGCGTTTCAACTTCTGGGAGTTCCGGCATGCACGTCCAAATTAAAAATTGTTGTCATGAAGGATCAGGTGTCACTAAAATTTTTTGCCAAAATACCGGGATGATTGTTTCTGATAATCTTTTTCCATTTTGGCCATCCGGCGCCGTTCCGGCGTATTCGGTGTTGACGGCGTGCGGGTCGGTCGATGCAGCACACGGGCCTGGGCAATACTGATACGTTCGCGACAGATCGAATAAATTTCCATGGCATTCATCGCCGCGTGCATTTTCACTCGTCGCTTTAGGGTCTGAACCGGGATAAGCGTCACGGAGTCGGCATCATAGGTACAACTTTTATAGTCTTCCCACGATTCATGTTTCTCCTCGCCGGACGTTTTTCCTTCGTTCGAATATCGCACAGAATATCCATGCTCGAACAACGTCCATTCCTGCGTTTTGCCAAAAGAACGAAGCAGATTAAGTAACGGTCCAAGGGCGAGAAAAATGACATAGATGAGCGTTTCGGGTATTTTTTTCAGCCAGGGAAGAAACTGCTCGCCATACATGACCGCAAAAATGCCAAGGGCCGCGATCAATCCAAGCAGATAAAAAATGAATTGGCGCGATTTCTTTGGTTTGTAAATCCAGGAAATCAACACCCGGCCATAGGATGAATGATCTTTTGCGAATGCTTTAAGCATGTTTGCCATTGTTCATTATCCTTTAACACTTCCAAGAGTCAAACCCGAGACCAGCCAACGACTGAGCGTCAGAAACAGTACAACAACCGGTATACTAACAACAACCGCGCCGGCGGAATATAGTCCCCAGGAAACCTCCATATTGGCTTGAAATGTTTTTAATCCGAGCGGCAGGGTGAACAGGCTTTGGTCCTGAATGAGCACCGCCGCGACGAGGTATTCCGACCAGGCGGTCATAAAGGAGAACAACGCTGTGATGACCAGCGCCGGCGCGGCGAGCGGCAGCACAATGCGCCAGAAAATCGCAAACTCTGAGCAACCGTCGATTCGCGCCGCTTCTTCCAAACTGTAGGGAATGGTGTCGTAATAGCCCTTCATTTGCCACACCGTGAACGGCAGGGCCGTGGCGGAGTAGGCGATGATCAGACCAAGATAATTATCGTATGCTTTTATGGCGATGAGCAGAATGAACATCGGCAGCAGCAACATGGTGACCGGGAACATTTGCGTGGTGATGAGACCAATCATGGCCGTGTCGCGACCCTTGAATTTGTAGCGTGAAAACGCGTAACCGGCCGTGGCCGCCAAACCAACACCGACCACCGTCACGCAGGCGGAGACGATGAGGCTGTTGGCCATCCACTGCAAAAATGGTTCGTCGGTGAACAGGCGCCAGTAGGTGCTCAACGTGGCATTTTCCGGGATCAGCGCCAGCGATTTGCTGAGCAATCGATCTCCCGGCCGCAGCGATATGGCGATGACGCGCAGTATCGGGTAAATCGAAAAGAGTGAAAAGAAAACGAGAACCGCATAAGCGGCAATTTGTCCACCTGTCGAAAGGTCGCGTGGCTTGCGCATTTTAGTCCCGATCAATTATGGGAAAATCACTATACTTGCGGATCATCTCGTCAACATGTCGCTCCGCATTCGGAATTTTGGGGATCGTCAGATCATCAGCATCGTTGTGTGGTTCTTGGCGAATCAGCACGCCCTGGCGCTTGCGCGGCGCCTGCTTGCCCGAATGTTCCGAATGGTTGGTTTTGTTATTCATATAAACCTCGCTTTAATAGACAGCTTCCGTCGCTTTGGTTTTTTTGATGAAATTCCAGCTAAAAATCAATAAAATCGAAAAAATAATCATGGAAAAAGCGGCGGCATAGCCAAGACGAAAATAGGTGAAACCGGTTTTATAGACCCAGGAGACGAGAATATGCGTTTTATCGGACGGCTCGCCTCCGTTGCTCACCAGCCACACGACGTTAAAATTATTGAACGTCCAGATGACGCCGAGCGTGATGGCCGGCACCATGACGGGCTTGAGGAGCGGAATGGTAATATTTTTTAATTTGTGATGCCATGAAGCGCCGTCAATATCGGCCGCCTCGTACAATTCATCCGGTATGCTCTGCAAACCGCCGAGGGCGATGATCATCATAAAAGGAAAGCCAAGCCAGATGTTGGTAATAAGACAGGCAGTAAAGGCGCCCCATTCCGTCGTCAGCCACGGGATGCTTAGACCAAACGCCCGTTCGAGTATCAGCGGAATGGCGCCGTACTCGGAATTGAACATGCCGCGCCAGGTTAACGCCGTGATGTACTGCGGCACCGCCCACGGCAGTATCAACAGTGTGCGGAATATGGATTTGCCCTTTATATTTTTATTCAGAATGATGGCGAGGAAAACGCCGATCGTGAAGTGGAAAAACAAATTCGATGCGGTCCACAAAATGGTTTTGCCGAAAAAATACCA